>JAFGPS010000094.1 GCA_016936075.1 Sedimentisphaerales bacterium
GAAGAGAAATGCGACATTATCCAACTCTGAAAAAAACAAGAAAGCTATGGAGATTAAAACATGTTGCTTAAAGTCCCGCCATTCGTGACATATACTAATAAATCGCTTAATCTGGACGGTCTAAAGGCCGCACCTGATTTGCGTCGTTATCAAAACATAAGTAGTATCGCCTTGGGCGTCCCATAGGGAAAAATAGCCATTTAAAGCTTCATATTTCTGATGAGATGTGAGGCTTTTTTTTGAGCCTGGCCATCCCTTGCGGGAATTGCTGCTTTGGGAAGATAGAAAACAGAATTAAAAAGGAGTTTGTGTTTTAATAGATTCTTCGACAAGCTCAGAATGACAAGGTCTATAATCTGTGTTCATCAGCGTTATTCAGTGGTTCTAATAAAGAATGTATCAAAAAATATCTTGGATTTTGTGAAATTTTAGGCTAATATAGTCGCCTATGAAAAAAATAATTGCAGACAGAGCTTATAAGATTGACGCAAGCGGGATTCGCAAGGTATTTGCATTAGCCGCTACGATGAAAGACCCTGTAAACTTTTCGATTGGTCAGCCGGACTTCGATGTGCCGGAAGAACTCAAAGAACAGGCGATAAAGGCGATCAGGGAAGGTTTTAATAAATATTCACAAACCGCGGGCGATGCAACTCTCCAGCAGAAAATATCCGCACAGGTTGCAAACGACACAGGTTGGGACAATCCTTCTGTTCTGGTAACAAGCGGTGTGAGCGGAGGAATCCTCTTGTCTTTTCTGGCGATGATAAATCCGGGAGATGAAGTCATTATTCCGGACCCGTACTTTGTCATTTACAAGCATATAATCAATATGCTTGGCGGCAAATGCGTGTATGTCAATAGTTACCCCGAATTTAAGTTGCCGGCCGAGAATATTGCCCAGTCTATCACGGATAAGACAAAGATAATCATCCTGAATTCGCCATCTAACCCAACTGGAGTAGTTTATTCACAGGATGAAATCGAAGCTTTAGCGAAAGTAGCTCGCGAAAAAGATATTGTTATTATTTCAGACGAAATATACGAGAAATTCTGCTACGATGGTCCATGTCCGAGCATAACGAAGATATATGAAAAAACGCTTCTAATGCGTGGTTTCAGCAAGGCTTATGCAATGACCGGCTGGCGGCTCGGTTATGTCGCGGTTAATGATTCGCTCAAAGAAGTTCTCGAGCAGATGATAAAAATGCAGCAATATACATTTGTTTGCGCACCGGCTCCTTTCCAAACGGCGGCGATTGCGGCTCTTGATTTTGATATGAGTGAATATGTCGCGCTTTACAGAAAGAAAAGGGATTTATTATATAACGGCCTGAAAGATAAATTCGAGCTTGTTAAGCCGGGAGGTGCTTTTTATGCATTTGTGAAAGCCCCGGATGGTATTACAGCGACGAAATTTGTCGAAAAAGCAATCGCAAATAATGTGTTGATAATTCCAGGAAATGTATTCAGTGAAAAGGATACGCATTTCAGAATAAGTTTCGCTACAACTGATGAAAAAATAAAGCAGGGTGTAGATATTCTTTCCAGTCTGATATAGGTTTTTCTTCATGGATTAAACCATTTCGGTTTTTCACTTGACGTTAACATCAAAATCATTTACAACACCGCAAATAAACGGATAACATTTGATAATTATCCCAATTATTTAAGGAGATGATAATGGGAGTTTTAGACAGATTTTTTGCTCCATCACCATTTGTCCAATTGCATGAACATGCGAAAAAAGTACACGAATGTGTTGAACTGATTCGTCCATTAGCAAACGCTTTGCTTGCAGAGGACTATGAAAAAATAGAAGAATTACACAATTTGATGTCCAAGACCGAACATGAAGCGGACGAAATCAAAACTGAACTGCGAGATAAACTCACCAAGGTTTATTTTCTTTCGGTAGGACAAAATGAATTGAGCCGATTTCTTGCATATCAGGATGATGTTGCAGACGCGGCGGAAGATTTTGCTGTTGTGTTATTACTTCGTAAAACAAAAGTTCCCAAGGAACTTGAAAAAGATTTCCTGTCCTTCGTTGAACAGGTTATCAGTGTCAGTGAACTTTTGATGGATCTGGAAAGTGAACTATCAACTCTGGCTGAAGCAGCTTTTACTGGTGAAGAAGCTGAGAAGGTTTTGAAAGGAATTGAAAAAATAGGTGAGGAGGAATGGAAAACTGACCGCCTCGAAAGGAAATTTGCACGCCATTTTTATAGTATGGAAGATAAATTGGATCCAATAACCATTCTCTTTTTTGATAAATATTGTAAAATACTTGGTCGCATTTCAAATAATGCCGAAAAAACCGCTAAATATCTACGTTTAATCATTCGCAAGAAGTAATTATTTTTTTTACCACAAAAGGAATCCCTAATCGATGGAATTCATCGTTATCGCAGCAATAATAGTTGGTTTTTACATGGCATGGAATATAGGAGCCAATGATGTAGCCAACTCAATGGCTTGCGCTGTTGGTTCAAAATCGTTATCTCTTTTCTGGGCGGTAACTCTTGCAGCTATATGCAATTTTTGCGGTGCCGTGTTGGTAGGTGGTCAAGTTGCCAATACCGTAAGAAAGGGCATCATCGATACACAGGCATTCTCCCAGGACCCTAATTTGCTTGCACAAGGTATGTTGTGTGCGCTTTTAGCCGCTGCAATATGGTTGAATCTCGCTTCGTATTTCGGTATGCCGGTATCTACCACACATTCGATTGTTGGTGCCATTATTGGATTTGGAATTCTCGAGGCTGGATTTGGTTATGTTCATTGGGATAAATTTGGACAAATAGTTGCCAGTTGGGTAATTTCACCAGTAGTTGGTGCAGTGTTGGCATTTCTCATATTTAAGATTATTTCTATTTATATTCTGTCTTCAGAAAAACCGGCTATTGCGGCTCAGAAAGGTGTTCCAATTTGTTTTTTTGTTGTTTTTACAACAATATTTTTGTCAATCATTTACAAAGGTTTAAAAAATCTCCATCTTGACTTGAGTGCAAGTAAAGCGATTGTGATAAGTGTTTTGGGAGGATTAATCGCCGCAATAGTTTCTAAATTGGTTTCGATTAAAAAGAATAATTGCAATGAAGATTTGCCGATTGAAGAACAACTCGTGAACGTAGAGAATATTTTTACTGTACTGGTTATCATTAGTTCCTGCACTGTAGCATTTGCACAGGGAGCCAACGATGTAGCTAATGCTATTGGTCCTCTGGCAGCAATAGCTGAAATAGTGAAAACAAATGCAGTACCTGGTGAAGTGCCTGTAAATATATGGTTTCTGGTACTCGGTGGTTTTGGTATTTCCATCGGCCTTATAACTTTCGGCTATCGTGTAATGCGTTTAGTTGGCATGAAAGTTACTGAAATTACTCCTTCACGTGGCGTAGCCGCGAATTTGGCAGGTATGATGACGGTATTAACCTGTTCGAAAATGGGATTGCCGGTATCGACTACTCATACCTTGATTGGTGCGATTTTAGGCGTAGGATTAGCACGTGGTATTACCGCAATCAATCGTAAAATCGTAAAATCTATCTTTACATCCTGGATTGCAACCGTTCCTGTCGCGGCAGTATTTACGATATTGCTTTATCTAATCATGTCAAATTTATTTTGGTAGGAATTACTCTTCACGAAATTTAATTATAAGTCAAAAACATGGTCGTTAATATTTATAGATTAATGACTTATCAGCCATAAACAATCAAGATATATACCATATTTTTGAAGTAATCATAAAAGAACTTTATTGACCATTGAATTAAAAGAAGTTAAAAATTGCTTATTCTTAAGTCTGTTATTATAAGTGTATTCTCTAAGGAAGTAGAATGATCAAGGAAATGATTTTTGGTGCATTAGGTGGTTTGGGACTGTTTCTCTACGGAATGGGATTGATGTCTGACGGCTTGAAAAAGGTTGCCGGACAAAAAATGAAAGGTCTTCTCGAAACACTGACAAAACACAGGGTTATCGGCGTTCTTGTTGGAACTATAACAACCGCTCTAATACAGTCAAGCTCCGCTACGACTGTAATGACCGTCGGCTTTGTCAATGCAGGTTTGCTCACACTAAAGCAAGCCTTAAGCGTGGTTCTCGGAGCAAATATCGGTACAACAATTACCGCCGGACTTGTATCTGCGCTTGCTATATTTAAAATTACAGATTTCGCATTACCGATTGTTGGTGTTGGTTTTATAATTTCTATTCTTGGAAAAACACAAAAAACCAGAAGTATCGGTCAGATTATGATAGGATTCGGTATCCTGTTTCTGGGTATCGATTTCATGAAAGACGGTTTTGGCGGCCTGAAATCCAGTGATAAAGTCCTGGAAACACTTAAATGGTTTGCAGACAAACCAATTCTGGCTGTTTTGGCCGGTACAATTATTACAATGCTTTTACAGAGTAGCTCCGCATCCATTGCGATGATACAGATGCTTGCTTTTTCTGGAGCCTTCGGAACGGATTGGCCTCTTGTTCTTAAAATAGCAATCCCGTTTATTCTCGGTGATAATATTGGAACAACAATAACCGCTCAAATTGCGGCGTTGCAATCCTCTCGAAATGCAAAACGAGCGGCTATGGGGCATACCTTCTTTAATGTAATTGGTGTGATGTACATGATTGTACTGGTTTATTTCGGAGTATATGACAAAATTGTTATATATATTACCCCCGGAGAACTTAACCAGGATACTATAATGAGATATATATTCTTTTCTCATTTGCTCTTTAATGTCTTTAACGTAATTATCTTTATTCCGTTTATTACAGTTCTTGAAACTGTTGTTATGAAAATTATTCCAGTAACAGAAGCAGAGCGACTTCAAAAACCGGTAGTTTTGGAAAAACACCTTCTTGATACTCCTGTTATTGCACTTGAACAGGCTGAAAGAGAAATCGTTCGTATGGCTAAAATGGCTCAAAGGGCGGTCAGGAGAGCCATTAATGGAATTCTTACTGATGATAAGAAGGAACTGGCAATTGTTTATGAAAGAGAAGACTTTATCGATATGCAGCAGATGGAAATCACTTCGTATCTAACGACATTATCACGAAGGGTATTATCTGATGAAGTATCTATTGAACTACCGGTTCTTTTGCACGCCGTGAACGACCTTGAGAGAGTCGGTGATCATGCTGTTAATATAGCTGAAGTTGCTCAAAGAAAGATAGACAACAAGATAAAATTCAGTGATTCCGCGATGGCCGAAGCCGAACAATTACGAAAAGAAATTGAGCAGATGTTTGATAGAGTAATAGTTTCTTTTGAAGATGGCGATACCGATCAGTCAAAATTAGCATTGAAAAATGAAGCAAATCTCAACAGAATGCAAATGGAATTTCGACGCAGCCATGTAGATAGAATGAGCAGTGGTTTGTGTCCAGCCGAGGCCGGTTTGATTTTTATTGACCTTGTAGATAATGTCGAAAAAATCGGCGACCATCTGACAAATATATCGCAGGCGATGATAGGCGGCCTGCACTGGGACGGCGTAAAGCCAAAAATTTCTAAAGAATCCTGAAACACACTATTGTTATATCGCAAATATTAGTGTAGAATTCTGATTATGAAGAGTTCGCGTAGAGATATTGTTATATGTTTTGGGATTCTGCTTATAATAGCAGGCAGTGTATTTGCATCGGAATACTTCTACTCAACTGATGCACCAAGACAAACTAAAGCGGCGATTATCACATGCAAGGGCGATATTGATTACGGCCTTTTCATTTCACTCAAACGCAGGACTAAATTAGCGGTTGAGCTGGGTGCCGATTACCTTATCTATCAAGTTGAAACCTATGGCGGCCTGCTAAAATCTGCTGATGATATTTCGAAATTTTTCATTCTTGATATTCCTGAACTTTACCCAAATGCACATTCCGTAGCATATGTAACAACCGAGGCAATTTCCGCCGGTGCTCTTATAAGCGTTTCATGCAAAGATATAATTATGCGAGAGCATACTACAATAGGAGATTGTGCACCTATTGCAATGGGTACAACTCTCGAAGGTGTCGAACGAGAAAAAGTTGAAAGTCCTACACGAGGTTTTTTTTCAAGAGCCGCAAATGCGAACAATTATCCGGAAGCTCTGCTTCATGCGATGGTTTCTATAAACATAGAAGTCTATCGCATTAAAAATCTTAAAACAGATAAATACGAGTTTTTCAAAGGCGATGAACTTCCTGATGCTAATGATTATGATATTGACAGGAAGGAGCTTGTAGATAGTTCTGACGAATTATTAACTCTGACCGCGACAAAAGCGGAAGAATACGGTATTGCGCGAGCAGTAGTTAAAGATGTGAATGAGGCTCTCGCTTTTCTTGCAGAACGTGACAATGTAAGCTTCGGAGGTGAGCCGATTATGCTCGATACAACATGGTCGGAAGAACTTGCTCGATGGCTGAATTCGCCTGCGGTAATGGGCGTTCTCGTATTATTGGCATTACTGGGAGTTTATATTGAATTCAATACCCCTGGACTTGGCCTACCGGGTTTGGTTGCTGTAACATGCTTTGTAATCATAATAGGGAGCAAATATATCTCAGGTCTGGCGAACTGGATTGAAGTGATTATGTTCTTTATGGGAGTTATTCTGCTTCTCGTTGAGTTTTTTGTTATCCCTGGTTTTGGATTTACAGGTTTTGCGGGTATTATGTTTATTTTTGCAGGTTTATTTGGAATGCTCATTGATAATGCACCAGATGAAATACCATGGCCGAACTCTCCTTTTGAATGGCATGATTTTAACTATGGTGTGATTGGGCTTTCGTTTGGAGTCGGAGCTTTTATTATATGCGCATATTTAATATCAAAATATTTACCTAAGATTCCATTCCTTGGAAAATTAATACTCATACCTGATGGTTCTAAAAGTGATAATATCTTGCCGGTAAATATGACAAAATCAATTGAAAGTGAAACGGAAAACCTGAGCATTGGTGATATAGGTGAAGTAGTTTCAACGCTTCGCCCTACAGGAAAAGTCAAATTCAGCGATGCAATTGTCGATGTTGTTGCGGAAGGTGACTTCGTTAATATTGGTATAAAAGTTGAAATCATAAGCATTCATGGCAACAGGGTTGTTGTTAAAGTTGTATTTTAAGGATTTGAGGAAGAAAATCTATGAGCTGGTTTTTACTTGCCTGTGTTCTGTATTTAGCATGTGCGATATTGATTATCGCCGAGGTTTTTATTCCAAGCGGCGGATTAATTAGTGTGCTGGCAATTATATGCGTAATTGGCGGAGTAATAGCCTGTTTTCATATCAATACATTTGTAGGCTTTTTAGGCATAATAGTAGCAATTATAATGATTCCGGGCGCATTATATCTAACGTACAGAATTTTGCCTAATACCAGATTCGGAAAAAGTGTAACTCTTGCACCGCCGGAACGTCAGGAGGGCGATGCAGTGCCGGATACATCAGAGTTAAAGGAAATGCTCGGCGAAATTGGAATTGTAATTTCGCCCCTCAGACCTGTTGGAATGTGTAATTTTTCCGGACAAAGACTTGAATGTGTAGCCGAAAGCGGTTATGTTGATAAAGGTAAGAAAATAAAAGTGATAAAAATCGAGAGCACACAGTTAACTGTACGCTTAATCGAGGATATTTCTTGAAAGGACATGAGGAATGCTTAATTTAGCAAATATGATGTTGGCACAGGACAGACCAAGTATTTTTGTTTGGATTTTAATAGGCTTAGTAGGAATGTTTTTATTATTTATATTCCTGCTGGTAATGAAGTTCGCCAGGCTATGGCTTCAGGCATATTTCTCAAGAGCTGATGTCAAACTTACAGATTTAATCGGAATGTGGCTTCGTAAAGTAGATTCCAAAACTATAGTCCTAAGTAAAATTACAGCTATACAGGCAGGTTTGAAACTGACCACAAAAGACCTTGAAAGTCATTACCTTGCCGGCGGCAGGGTTCCTAATGTTGTACGTGCCCTCATCGCGGCTAACAGAGCGAATATCGAATTATCCTTTCAGACTGCAACTGCAATAGATCTGGCCGGTCGTGATATTCTCGAAGCGGTCCAGACAAGCGTTAATCCAAAGGTTATTGACTGTCCCGACCCCAAAAAGGGTAAAGAGACCGTCGATGCGGTCGCACAGGACGGTATTCAGCTTAAAGCTAAAGCGCGTGTCACTGTCCGTGCTAACATACAGCGACTAATCGGAGGTGCTACGGAAGAAACAGTAATCGCGCGAGTCGGTGAGGGCATTGTTACTACTATTGGAAGCTCTATCACATACAAGGGCGTGCTTGAAAATCCTGATAGAATTTCCAAGTCAGTGCTTTCCAAGGGACTTGATGCCGGAACCGCGTTCGAGATTCTCTCGATTGATATTGCCGATGTCGATGTTGGTGACAATGTCGGTGCCCAGTTACAGGCGGCACAAGCCGAAGCCGATATGAGACGTGCAAAAGCCGAAGCGGAAAAACGCCGTGCAATGGCTGTAGCGCGTGAGCAGGAAATGCGTGCTCTTGTTGTTGAAAACGAATCGAAAGTCCCGCTCGCAATGGCAGACGCATTCAAGAAGGGCAATCTCGGAATTATGGACTACTATAAAATGAAAAACATAGTAGCTGATACCTCGATGCGTGATTCGATAGCAAAGCCGAAAACAAAAGATAAAGAATAACTGTAACGCAGGCTTTAAGCCCGCGTATTCATGGGCAAGATAACCATGATACGACTTATGACTGATTATTTTTTACAACTCGTTCTGGGCCAGAGAAACAGTGATTCTGAAGGCATAGTGCAATTATTGATTTTTGGTTTCATTATCGTTATGGGAGTAATAAGAAGTCTCTTTGCCGCCAAACAGGAACAGAATCGAAAGCAAAATCAAAAGAAACCTGCTCACTATTCTTCCCTCCAAAGAAAGCCCCGGGCCAGTGCTGAAAAGATGAGAATGCAGCGAGAACGTGTCGAGCAATTCCTCGAAGGTATTCTGCAGCCAAAAAGGATGCCTCCCCAGCAATCTTCCAGACCTGTACCCGCGAAACCTCAAACAACCGCAGCTATTCCTGCTCCCGCGAAGGCTATTCCAGTTTCTAATATTTACACCAACGAATCATCGGATAGTGAGCTGTATCAGGAAATGTCCGCATCGGTAAGAAAAGCCGAGACAGATACTATTCTGGATACGAACGCGATTAAGATAGATAATCAGCTCGAACAAATACAACAACTTCAGGAAGAAAATATCCAGGAAGATCAGCGGCACCTTATTTTTCATGATAAGATGTCAGCGAAAATACCAGGAAAGAAATTAAGTGGATATATACCATCTTTTTCGGATTCCGATGATTTGAGAAAAGCGATTTTATACACAGAAATACTCGGCAGACCAGTATCTTTGCGCCAGTCGCAAGCATTATTTGATTAATGCCTAATTTGTTATGTTTGTTTTTTGATATGAGCGAAGTTCATAATGGAAAAGCATATCGAGAATCTGGCGACAATAACATATTGTCTTGAAAAGATTGAAGAAATACTTTCACAAAGTTCTCTGGAAAATCGCTGGTTGTGGGAAGTTCGGCTCAAAATAGCACAATACGTATATTCATACCTGATACTCCATGATAAGAATAAAAAATCAGACCAGCAGATTCTGAGCGAAGAAGAAAAACAGGAAATTGTTAAAAAACATCCACTCCTTCAGCCGTTCGACCAGGCTTCAATCGGCGTTACAAATGAGCAGAGAAATAAAATTCAAAAAGAAATATACGACAAAGTTCACAAAATGTATTTATTTCATGAAAAATTAGCAAATTAGAAAAAGGGATAACTCAATCAACAGGAGCGTGAAGACTAAGACCGTATTTTAACATAATTATTTTTTAGAATTATTGTAACTAAATCTTATTTTTAACGTCTATATATGAGAAGAATTTTTAATGCAGATAGATACGATGAAATATTTGATTGTATTTGGTAAATTTATTCTTCTTGTCATTGTCTGCGT
Organism: Sedimentisphaerales bacterium; assembly: GCA_016936075.1. Classification (GTDB taxonomy): domain Bacteria; phylum Planctomycetota; class Phycisphaerae; order Sedimentisphaerales; family Anaerobacaceae; genus JAFGPS01. The sequence continues at coordinate 10,005 of JAFGPS010000094.1, forward strand.
AGTGGTTTTTATGCTGATTGTTTCAATTTTTGACAGATACCCTGGAAATAATTCGAAACGAAAAAAGAAAGATTAAGGAGTTTATAATTAAGAGAGCCAGATTTACTATTTTTCTTGCAGCTGCATTCGTTATTTTTCTTGGGTGTATAATATTCATTCGATCTAAATGTCCCAAAGAATATGTAGGTCCGATGCCTGAGTCTGAATTAGTATTGACAAAAGTATGGAATGGAGAAGTTGTGCGAGTCCCTGGACTTTTGGATGTGCCGCAATGGATGAAAAAAAAATGGGAATATCGCAAATTATTGATGAGAAGCAGGCCTGTAGAATTGAAATGGAAAGATTTAGATGGTAACACATACATAGCAGATGCTCCTGGGGGACGAACGAAAGTTGAGGGCGGGAAATATTCTGTCATTATTTCCAGTATAGTCAAAAAACGGCCAAATGGTTCGCTCGAAAATCATACCTTATTTGGAAATCATAGGCCTTTTATCGGTTCAATATACGATGAGACTGGTAATAAAATTATGTCCATCATAAAAGGAAGCCGCGATAGTTATACAGTTTCCTTTTTTGAAAATAACGAAGATAAATTCGAAAAGAAATGGCAAGTCAATTCGGAAATGAATATTTACAGTGAACAGATACTTGATCCAAATGGAACTTATCATTATACGTACAATATGAAAGAATAGTGTTGAAATATACAAGATGAGTAAAGGATAACGAGGAGAATCTTCATATCTAAATTATCTGCAATACATTTCTTGACCATTTAGGATGATTTTAGTAAGATTAATCAACGTAATTTAGTGAATATATTTCACTATAGGATATGTCTGATTACACAAAGACTAAAAAAGGTGATTCGTTCTTCCTCGAAAGGATTAAAATGATTCGTAAAGTTTTTTTCATCGGTTTTTGCTTGCTTATCGTTCTCACAGGTACACTCAACGCAGTAGAATATTTCCCTCCAGAGCAGGTGCAGTTACTTGATGGACCTTTTAAGCATGCTCAGGACCTGAATCTTAAATGCCTGCTTGAATATGATGTAGATCGATTACTCGCGACATACCGCAAGGAAGCCGGACTTGAGATGAAAGGCGAATTGTATCCCAACTGGAGCGGCTTAGACGGTCATGTTACTGGTCATTACCTTTCGGCGATGGCTCTTTATACCGCTGTTACAGGTAATGAAGAATGTCGACGCCGCATGAATTACATGATAGATGAACTCGCTCTCTGCCAGGAAGCTCACGGCGATGGTTATGCCGGAGGTGTTCCTAATGGTAATCGCATTTGGACAAGTCTGGCTGAAGGTAATATTGGTCCGATGAATAGAGCCTGGGTTCCATGGTACAATCTGGACAAAACTTTCGCCGGTCTTCGTGATGCATGGCTTTTGGGACACAGTGAAAAGGCTAAAGATATTCTAATTAAATTTGCTGATTGGTGCTACAATGAAGTGAGCGGTTTGTCTGATGAGCAGATGCAGCAAATGCTCAATCAGGAACATGGCGGCATGAATGAGGTACTTGCTGATGTCAGTGCAATTACCGGTGATAAAAAATACCTCGAACTGGCTCAACGTTTTTCGCATCTTCAGTTATTGGATCCAATGTCAGAAAATCGCGACACGCTCGACAATAAACATGCCAATACACAGGTACCAAAAGCCGTAGGGTTTCAGCGTATAGCTTTACTGAGCGAAGATGAAAAGTATGCTCATGCCGCAGAATTTTTCTGGGAAACGGTAGTGACAAACCGCTCACTGATTTTCGGTGGAAACAGCCGCAGAGAACATTTCCCGACTGAACAGGCATGTACTGATTTTGTAGAAGAACGCCAGGGTCCGGAATCATGCAATACATTTAATATGTTGAAATTGACTAAGCGTTTATTTGAATCCGACCAAAAAGCGGCCTATGCTGATTACTACGAACGTGCCCTTTATAACCATATACTTTCCACTCAGCATCCCGAGCATGGCGGATATGTTTATTTTACTCCTGCACGGCCGCAACATTATAGAGTTTATTCGCAACCGAATGAGGCTATGTGGTGCTGCGTTGGAACCGGCATGGAAAACCACGGCAAATACGGCGAATTTATTTATACTCACGACGATGATTCTCTGTATATAAATTTATTCATCGCTTCTGAGCTGAACTGGTTAGAGAAGGGCGTTCGCATACGACAGGAAACAAAATTTCCAGACGAGCCTAAAACCGTAATTACTTTCTTATCAGATGAGCCGGTTGAACTTACTCTTAAAATTCGTCATCCATCATGGGTGCCTGCTGGTCAATTAAAGTTTAAAATGGGTACTGTAACCTGGGTATCAGAAACTAAACCATCTTCGTATGCCGAAATTAAAAGAACATGGCAAAAAGGGGACCGTATTGAAGTATCACTGCCAATGCATACTACTATCGAAGCGATGCCAAATGTCCCTGACTATGTTGCGTTTTTATACGGCCCGATAGTTTTAGGCGCAAAAACAGGTACAGAAGATCTTGAGGGTTTGGTAGCTGATGATGGCCGCTGGTCGCATATTGCTAATGGCCCGCTAATTCCATTGGAAACCGCCCCAATGCTGGTGGGCAAGCTTTCTGAAATTGCCCGGAAAGTGACACCAATAGAAGGCGAAAGTATTCGTTTCAAAGCAAATGAAATCATTCAGCCGGCAAATTTCAGCGACCTCGTTCTGGAGCCATTTTTCCGCATTCATGATGCAAGATATATGATGTACTGGCGAGTAACGCAACCGGATAATTACGAACAAACCCAATCTGAATTGAAAGCAGGGGAGCTGCAGGTACTTGAACTTGATAGAAAAACGATTGACCGTGTTATTCCCGGCGAACAACAACCTGAAGCTGACCATAAAATGCAGCATGAAAATTCTGAATCCGGCAATTATCAGGATAAAGCTTATCGTCATGCCCTGGCACCATCTTGGTTCAGCTATGAGCTTGAAGTGGCTCAGGATAAGCCGCTGGCTTTGTATATTATGTATTGGGGTAATGAATCAGGACGAAGAACGTTTGATATTCTCGTTAATGACCAGAAACTTGTTACGGAAAATCTGGCCAATAAATGGAACAAAGACGAATTTGTAAGCGTACAATATCCATTGTCGAAAGAAATAACTGCTAACAAGAAATATATTACAGTAACTTTTAAGCCGCAATCGGATAATTATGCAGGCGGTGTTTTTGACCTTCGTATTGTCGAAGCTGATTAAATAATGGACAATTAGGCAATAAGGGGGATTACTGTGCAATTGTATTGCATTATAAGAAATATAGTTTTCGTCCTAATTTCTTGATTTTTAGTGAATATATTGATATAATAACATTTGAAATCAAGGTTGTTGGGGAGTGAATGGAAATCCCGATTTCGGGAACTTCAGGGAGGTTTTTCCTTAGTTTTATTTCATGGATAAATTTTTAAAAGGAATCTGCGTACTATATGTGTACGTATTGTATAATTAAAACGCTTGAAAGGGCAAAAAATGCAAACTTTAAAGCTCTCTATCCTTCTTTCCTTTATAATATGCTCTAATATTTGTTCAGCAAATAATCTCCAGTACGACGTATCTGAACCAAATTCGAGTTTTTCTGATATAGACACAAATTCTCTTAATTCTCTGGACATTAACGAGCCAATTTCTTATTTCCAATATCAAGGATTGTTATTAGAGCAAGGTGTACCAGTTTATGGAAATTACGATTTAGAATTTACACTTTACGATACTCCAAATGACATTAATCTTGTTACATTTCCAATTATTATCAAAGACGTGAATGTAATTGATGGGCATTATAATGTTGAGCTTGATTTCGGAACTGGCATATTTGATGGCAAGCCGCGCTGGTTAGAGATTTGGAGTAAATCAGCAGGAAGTATAGATTCTTATATTATGGCAGGCCAGCGAGAGAAACTTTCACCGATTCCTTATGCTCTTTATTCATATAATAGTGAAGGGAGTACGACTGGAAGTGGAAGCCGCAATTCACTTGACGCGGCGGATGGTGATCCGACTGATGCGGTTTATGTTGATGATATAGGTAGGGTAGGTATAGGTACAACAACTCCAACTGAAATGCTTGATATTTTCGGGACTGTACAGATGAGCGGCTTTAAAATGAACACCGGCGCATCGAAAGGTTATGTTTTGACCACTAATAGTTCGGGAACAGGGACATGGCAGTCTTTACCAAGCACTTCTTCCGGATTTACTGGTAACGGTACTACAAATTATCTAACGAAATTTACAAGCTCAAACAGTCTTGGCATTTCATCTATTTATGAAACTTCTGATGGATTAATTGGTTTCGGGACAACATCACCAGCAGAGAAACTGCAGATTAATGGAAATATTCGCTTGGATTCGGGTAATTATATTTCATTCTATGACAATAATACAAGGATTCGTGAGAGTTCAGATGATTTACATATTGAAGCTCATGATGACTTATACTTAAATCCAGATGATGATATCCTTATTTTTCCAAGTGGAAACTCTGGGAATAGAGTTGGCATTGGTACATCAAGTCCAAGTGTAAAATTTGAAGTTCAGGGGGGACCAATAAAAGCAACGGGGGGATTAATAATTGAAACAAGAACAAGCGATCCATCTAATCCTGTTACAGGCCAGATATGGCTAAGAACCGATTTGTAGTATTGAACTGGAAGCTGGCTATCCTGAAAAGGTAAGAAATGGATCACAGATATATAAAAAAGATGCACGTTGTATTAATTGTTGCTTTAACCTTAGCGTTTGGATTTGCGTCTTTCGTATCAGGTGCTGAATATTCGTTATTCACAGGTGATTTAAATTCAATATTACAATCTAACGCAAATAGTCCTTCATTACTGAGCAACCAGCCGCAAGCGAGACAGTGGCGTCAAATATCGTTAAATCCGGTTATCGCAAGTCAAAACGTTCTTTCTGAAAAAGATATACTTAACCTGAGTCTTTTTGCTGGGACAACTTATAGCGCATATATAGATAATATTTCAACAAATATTAAAGGCACAATAACAATTCGAGGACGCATTGACGGTTTTCCCCTTAGTTATATGTTAATATCTACCACTGGGAATCGCAGTCTTGGTTCAATATGCATTCCCGAGAAAAACGAATTTTACATAATACAGAACGAACCAGGTAACAGGACACATTATCTGCTCAATGTGGACCCGAATCAGCTTGATAAACTAAAGGACGAACCTTCACCTGTTGCACCATTAAGCTCAACACGACAACCTTCCGAATTTGAGTTGTTCACAAACACTCTGGCTAATAATCCCCTGGATACTGTGACTATTGATGTAATGATTGTTTACACACCCGCAGCACGCGCATGGGCCGACACTTATGGAGGAGGTATCTCTAATATTATTGCACAGGCAGTTGCTAAAGGTCAGCTTGTACTGGATAATAGCAATACGTATGTGACTTTGAACAATGTTTATTCAGGAGAAATCAGTTATACGGAAAGTGACGATGCAGAGACAGATTTGAATCGTTTGACTTATACTTCGGACGATTATATGAATGATGTTCATACACTTCGTAATCAATATAATGCAGATGTTGTGGGATTATTGACTTACTCTTCTACTTATACCGGTATTGGCTGGCTAATGCCTGATAATGCAGATTTTGCTTTTTCTATTACCAATGTTCAGGTGGCAAGTTGGTCATATACATATATACACGAGATAGGGCATAATATGGGCTGTGGTCACCATAAAGACCAGTATACTCAGCCTGGTTCCGGATGGTTCAATTATTCTGCCGGATGGAGATGGATTGGAACTGATAGTGGAAAGTATTGTTCAGTGATGTGCTACGAAAGTGGAGATGAATATCCCGATGGTCAAACCCATACACGTGTACCGTACTTCTCTAATCCGAACATTCTGTATAAAGGTGTTGCCACAGGTAATTCTGATGATGGTGATAATGCCAGAACTATTCGAGAAACCAAGTTTGCAATTTCTGATTATCTCAGTGGTGGTAGCAGCAGCACATTTATTGATATTGGTTTGAGATATTATGACGGTACTAAGATAGTTAAAATTGCTTGTGAGCAGGGTACACCCACCTCACCGCTGCGAATTAGTAAAAATGGTACAACTTATGGACTCGCTCTTGTTGATCGAGACGATCCTTATGCTACCGGGATAATAATTCAGACTTCGTCGGGCCCTAAAGCGATAAGAAAATTATAGCAGCAGGGCCCCGCAGTCAATTCTATTACTTTTTCATAATAAAAAAAAGTACAGAATAATAGCATGAAAAAAGTTTCTTGACCGATAATAACGTTTTATATAGAATTATATTATGTTTTGTTAAATATTTTATAGGACTATTAATTAGGAGGTCACCAATGAAACGATTCTGCTACTCGCTAATCTTCATCATTTCATTAGTTTTTTTAACAAATTTCGTGCTGGCACAAAATCCTCTGATTTACGAACAGTTTTCAGCGGACCCGACCGCAAGGGTGTTCGAAGGTAAAATTTATATTTATTGCTCTCATGATATTATTGGTGGCCAAGGCAGGGGGCGAGCCAACTGGTTTGTAATGGAAGACTATCATGTATATTCTTCGGAAAATCTTACAGACTGGACTGATCATGGAGTTATTTTGACTCAGACCCAGGTTCCGTGGCTTGGCCGTGAATCTTACGATATGTGGGCACCGGATTGTGTCGAAAAGAACGGGAAATATTATTTCTATTTTCCCACTGGCGGCAGAATAGGTGTGGCCATAGCAGATAAACCATACGGACCTTATAAACCTGAACCACAACCTATAAATGGTGTACGCGGCATAGATCCTGGAATAATTATTGACGATGACGGAAGCGCATATCTTTTCTACTCTGATTTAATGTGCGTTAAACTTAAAGATAATATGCTGGAAATTGATTCTCAGCCGCAACAGATCGCAAATCTTCCAAGAAAAGGCCTTCGTGAAGGTCCTTTCCCGTTTAAGAGAAATGGGATTTATTATTTGTCATATCCACATGTTCAAAACAACACAGAAAGGCTTGAGTACGCAACCGCAAGCAGTCCTATGGGGCCTTATGAATGGAAAGGCGTGATTATGGACGAATCATCAAGCGGCTGCTGGACAAATCATCACTCAGTTGTCGAATATAAGGGCCAATGGTATTTATTCTATCATGACAAGGATTTATCCCCAAATTTTGATAAAAACCGCTCAATTAAGGCCGATTATCTGTATTTCAATGATGACGGCACAATTCAGAAGGTTATTCCAACTCATCGTGGGGTAGGAATTTCCAGTGCTCAAAAGGAAATTCAGATAGACAGATATAGCGAAATAAGCAAAGAGGGTGCTTCTATTGATTTTCTTGATCCAAATGTAACGAAAAAAGGATGGAAGACCACCCTGTCAGCTAATGATTCCTGGATTCGATATAACAAAGTAGATTTTGGTCAAAATCAAAAATCAGTCTCTGTTCAGGCCCTATCTGATTCTGGCAGCTCAATCGAAATTAGAATTGATAAAATTGATGGCCAATTGCTCGCGAAAGTTGACATTGCCAAAAATTCAGATTGGAGCGAAGCCAAAGCATCAATTTCAGGAAGTACAACTGGCATTCATGACCTTATCGTAATTCATAAAGACGCAAATCCAATTAGTATTGATTGGGTTAAGTTTGAATAATTAATGACTCAAAGTATATATGAAAGCCTTGGCAGTCTAATAAAAAGATTTCCAGGGCTTTTTTTATATATGTACAGGCAAAATTATCGATTTCTTTTGAATGATAGCATAAAATAAATACAATATCTAACGTCTCATAATGTATGTTATGTTTCATTCAGGGGTTTTGGGAATAATAACCTAAAATTCCTCTAAATTGCATTTAACGGGCATATACAGCTAAATTGGTATCAAAATTGATAATACGAGTTAGTAGCTAAGCTTGCTGTTTCTACAAGATTGTCCCACATAGCGGCTCTTCGGTCGAGTAAGCCAAGATTTTGCAAAACAATAGAAATATTAGCCGATGCTTCAGGTGATGCATAACTTTTTGCAAGTTTCTGCTCAAGATTAAGCATAGATGAAGCAAATTTTATTTTGTCGCAATAAAGTAAAGCAGTTTTGTAATGAAGTTCGAGTGTTTCGTTGTTGTAATTAGTTAGAAATGAAATGCTATTTATCGCTTCTGAAATACGATTTACTTGAAGCAAACAAATTGAAAGTTTACTTCGGGCACGAGAAAATAAAGGATTTAGCTCAAGGGCGTTCTCAAACAATTTAATCGCGTCCTCAAACCTTTTGATATTCATCATTAAAATACCAAGCCTGTAATAAAGGTCGGGATTTTGAGGACGTTGTGAAATTTGCTGTCTGTGAGCATTAATTACTGCCTGAGTCATATCTTCCGGAGTGTCATTGAAAAATGAATGACTATTTTTTAGACTTAATCTGAAATGAATCGAAGCGATTTCGGCAAATAACAATGAACTATTTGGAGAAATTGATGATGCTAAAGACAGGGTAGTTAATGATTCGTCAATAAAACCCGCATATTTTTGCGAAATAGACAGACCTATATAAGCATCTACTATATTATCATTCAGTTCAAACGCCCTATTAAACTGTTCGGCAGCGAGTTCTTCCTGTTGAACCTGCAAATACTGAGTGCCAAGCTTAATTGTTGCTTCGAGCAGATCCGGACAAATTCGTACTGCGTTTTCGTATTCTGATATTGCGTCTGTTGTAGCGCCCATAGCACGAAGAACGTCACCATGCTTCATAAGCAAATCAGCTCTATACGGATGGTCCTGTAACAAATCTTCTATATGATCGAGAGCATCATAAAAATTTCCCTCTGCGATAAGTTGTTCGGTTTCTTCATCCTGATGAAAATAATTGTCAGGATGCATCAGAATTGCCGCATTAAAGGTCTCAATAGCATCATGAAATCTACCTGTCGACAAATATAAATGCCCAAGATTTAAAAGCGTTGAAATATCATCGGGATATTCACTTTTTAATAAATGATACTGTTCGATAGCTTTTTCAAGCTGATTGTTTTTTAAATATATCGCCGCAAGCCTCTGGGCGGGCAATTGTAAATAGTTCTTGAATTTCAGGCAATCCTGGTAAAATTCGACAGCTTTATCCACTCTGCCAAGCCTTTCGTGACAATACCCAAGAGTATAGAGAGCCATCGTATTATTGGGTTCGCGTTTATAAACAGAATTTAACTCTTCCAAGGCATTCAGAATCTGATTGTTTTGAATATAAATAGCAGCAGACAAAATAAGGCCGTAAGTACAGGTTGGATTTTCAAATAGGTAAAATCTTAACTGTTCTGATGCAGCACAAGTTTTTTGGATACTCAGAAGCTCAATTGCCCTGTTTAATTGTTCGTATTTTCTTTTATTTTCATCTAAAGGAGGCATAACCGCATTAAGCCAGTGCCAAATGAGTTCTGTTGTATCAATTGTTATTGCCTCGCCAAGAATTTCCAGTAGTTGACTCATATACCTCGCATCCGTTTTAATTTATAATGACGTGAAAAAACTGCCTTTCCACACTAAATATAGTCAATTTATCGACCATAAACGAAGGAAGGTTTACCCCCCTTTTTGACAAAATATTTTATGTTTTTTGTTTTAGAGGTTCTCTGTGACGATTGTGACGTTTATAATATCAGTAGGGATAAACTTATACCTGAAATGGAATAAAACCTTTGCAGAAATAAAAAAGATATTATATTCTTTCAGGTAAACATTAATAGACAAAGGGAAAATTTATGAAAAAAGTATTTGTTTCCGGATGTTATGATATTCTCCATGCAGGTCATATTCAGTTTTTCAATGAAGCCAAAGCATTGGGTGACCACTTGACTGTCAGTTTTGCTTCAGACGAAGTATTATGGGCACATAAAGAGCGACGGTCATCAATCCCCCAGGAACACAAACGAGCAATAATTCAGTCCCTGGAGATGGTCGATGATGTCGTCATGGGAGAGAATATGGATATGGGCCTGGATTTTAAGGAGCATTTACTCCAAATCAAACCTGATATCTTAGCCGTAACCGAAGATGACCAATATGCTGATAAAAAACTGTCATTTTGTAAACAGAACGGCATAGAATATTGCATCTTACCCAAAACGCCGCCCAAGTTCAAACCCATCTCGACAACTGGAATCGTAAAATGGATACGTGCCCCTAAAGAAGCCCCCCTGCGGGTAGATTTAGCCGGAGGTTGGCTCGATGTCCCCCGCTTTGCAAGAGAGGGAGGATTTATTGTAAATTGTGCAATCTCGCCTCTGGTTTCAATCAATTCATGGAATTATGAAACACGCTCTGGCCTGGGAGGCAGCGGTGCATGGGCAATTCTAAACGGTGAAAACGGCGTCTTGAGTGAACTGAATCTTGGCGTGGGTTGGCAGGACCCGGCGATTATTCAGGAAACTGGATTATGTGTATGGAAAAGCGGCCAACATCCTGTACTACATTTAAAACGCAACGGGGAAATGCTCAGGGGGCTTATGGCCATAAATTATACTGAGCAAGAACACGACACTCCGAACATTGCCGAAAACAAACGTGACTACGAATCAATATACAAGGCGGGACAAATTGCGGCTCAGGCGATTTTCGACGAAGACGTTAATAAATTAGCCCAGGCAGTACAGATGAGTTATCAGGTCCAAATGGATGAAGGAATGGAACCTTTGATTGACAGAGATAAATGTCTCGCATGTAAATATTGCGGCGGAGGCTGGGGCGGATATGCAGTCTATATATTTGCCAGTAACGAACAAAGGGATAAATTCGTAACTGACCACCCTCTCGCTAAAAAAATCGAACCATATATCAAGCCTGTTTAAAATAGTTCATATTATTCATGAGGTATTAAGTGGCAAAGAAAGACAAGAATTATATATCAATTTGGTTTTGGATGTTTGCATCCTTTGTAATGGTAATCCCTATTGTAAATGTTGTCATGACTTGTATCTGGGCATTTACCGGGGACAATGAGTCAAAAAAGAATTATTTTAAGTCTATCATTATTATTTTCTTACTTGGCATTTTGACAACAATAATTTTGGTTGTACTTGGAGCGACTCCATTTATAATAGAGTTTATAAAAGGTGTTCCTGGAGAACCGGCACCTTAAATTCATGGAAAGTATAAAATGAAAGCATTAATAATTTACGAGTCGTTTTTTAGTAATACTGAGAAAATTGCTAAGGCTATTAGCGAAGGATTTGACTCTTCTGTTGAGGTTGAGGTTTGTAAAGTTGGAGATGTAAAGCCTGAGCAGTTGAAAGTGATTGATTTACTGGTAGTTGGTGCCCCTACTCGTGCGTTTCGCCCTTCTCCGGGCGTTAGCGGCTTTCTAAAGAGTATTCCAGCTAATAGTATGCAGGGCATAAAAGCCGCTTCGTTCGATACACGTATAGCGATTGAAGATATAAAAATTCGTTTTCTGCGATTTATGGTAAAACTATTTGGCTACGCGGCCGAGCCTATCTCGAAAAAGCTCAGGAAAAAAGGTGCCGAAATAGTAATTGCGCCCGAAGGATTTTGCGTAAAAGATACCGAAGGACCGCTCAAAGAAGGCGAATTAGAACGAGCCGCAGCATGGTCAAAGCAAATTATTGAAAAAGTATAATCCTGCTTTCAACATATCTCCGGGAACTTTACACCGGAACATCTCCTGATTTGATGTTGACAAAAGGTACATCCTAACGTAAATAATATAAATGAATGTCAAACAACACAGAAACATATTGATAACTTGCGGGCCCGGGCTCAAAGATTATCTACAGGCGGAAGTTGAGGCCCTGGGCTTTAGGGTAGTCAGCACTCATCCCGGAAGCGTAGTTACTCGCGGCTCTTATCTTGATTGTATGAAGCTGAATCTCTGCCTTCGTACCGCTTACAATGTACTTATCCTTTTACGTGAGTTTCGTTGCGGCAGTACCAGCGCGCTTTACAAACAAATCTCAAACGTGCCGTGGGAAAATATAATCGCTCCCGAAGAATATCTTTGTGTACTCTCGAAAGTCGATACATGGACGATAAATAACAGTATGTATCCTAATATGAAGGTCAAGGACGCCATTGTCGATCGTATAAACAGAAAGACTGGCAGCAGGCCTGACAGCGGTTCCGATAGAAATAACGTTGTGGTAAATCTTTTCTGGAAAGGCGACAAGGGCTGGATTTATCTTAATACATCCGGCGTGAAACTTTCCGACAGGAACTATCGAAAAATGCCGCACAAAGCACCGCTTCGAGAATCGCTGGCAGCAGGAATTATCATGGCTACCGGTTATGACGGCTCGCAGGATATTGTTCTGCCGATGTGCGGCAGCGGAACGCTTGCTATCGAATCAGCTTTTATCGCGATGAACAAGCCTGCCGGAAGTTTGCGAACTGATTTCGGCTTCAAACATGTGAAAGTTTTCGATAAGAATATTTGGGAAGTTACACGAAGAGAAGTTCGTAAAACCATACGCAAAGACGGCCTGCAAAAACGCATCATTGCTACGGACATCGATGCTCAGGCAATTGAAGCGGCCCGTCAGAATGCCCGAACTGCCGGAGTAGAGCATTTGATAGAATTTAATGTGTGCGATTTCGCTGATACGGAAGTGCCGCAAGGCGATGGAATTGTAGTAATGAATCCGGAATACGGGTTGCGGCTCGGAGAGCTCGAAGAACTTGAAAAAGAGTATAAACGCATTGGCGATTTTCTAAAGCAGAAATGCCAAGGCTATTCGGGCTATATTTTTACTGGTAATAAACAGCTCGGCGGAAAAATCGGTCTCAAAACTTCTCGACGAATGATTTTTTTCAACGGAAATATAGAATGCCGTCTGCTAAAATATGAACTCTACGAAGGCTCAAAGCAGCAGGAAAACAGCGAATAAAATATAGCAACTTTTCAAATATAGCGACTATTAGAAATCGAATAAGTCTTTGTTTTGAAAAAATATAAAAAAAACAAGAAAATACTTATCATCATTTGCTTCATATCATATAATTAAACTTAGATTTGAGATTGCAGATAAAACTATAATTTGAATATTTCAAATGGGAGAATTATCATGCTTACAACACTAAGTTTGGTATTGACGGGGATAATTTCAGTTCAAACAGCCGCGATGTCAAAGGAGCTTGAGCCTCCTATTAGAATTGAAGCGGCGGGAAAGCCAATTGATACAGGTCATGGTCACGCCGCTCCGCATGTTTGCGATTTTGATGGAGATGGAGTAAAAGATTTATTAGTTGGCCAATTTAAAGACGGACAACTTTGGATTTATCACAATGATGGAACGAATTCGCAACCTAAGCTTGCCGCTGGTGTAAAATTTAAGGATGGTAAAGAGGACGGCACAGTCCCAAACGGGTGATGCATCGGATTCGGCCCACATGTTGTGGACCTTAACGGCGATGGTTATAATGATATTATCTCTGGCTCATGGCCGGGCGAAATATTTTTCTTCAAAGGCGAACCGAACCAAACATACGCCGCTCCTGAAATGCTCAAATACAAAGACGGCGAAATTATAAACATAGGCGGCGGAATACGTGAGGAAAGAAACTATTTGCCATTAGAAATAATGGGGATCCAAGCTAAAAGTATGTTAACAATTGCCGGAAATGCTAAATTCGAGGATACAGATGAGGGAACATTTGTTACCTATAATGGTAAACGATACGAAAGTACGCCGGAAAGACCGATTGGAATTACCGGAACTGCTTCTTGTGTGCAGGCTGTTGATTGGGATGATGATGGAGACTTAGATATTATCGTAGGTGACATAGGTGGTAAAGTATATCTTCTTGACAACGAAGGTACGGCACAATCATACTCATTTGGTAAAGAGAAGGCAATTGCGAAAGTTTCGGGTAAAGCTGGACCTTATGCCACAGACTGGGATGGAGACGGTGACTTAGACCTGCTTGTCGGTGCTGAAGATGGAAGTGTATCTTTTTGCGAGAATAAAGGCAATAGAAAATCACCCAAATTGGCTTCTCCTGTCAAGATTGTGCCGCCGGGGGAAAGTACAAGTAAAGTCAATAATGAAGATGCTCCTAAAGATGTCCGAAGAGGAGATCACTCAAAGATTTGTGTCACTGACTGGAATGGCGATGGCAAGCCTGATTTGCTTGTTGGAGATTTCACAAACCAGAAACCTGATTTGCCTGAACCTACACCAGAACAGAAAGCAGAGCATGAGAAGATTCGTAATAAGATGGAAAAACTAAATGAACAGCATCTTGAAATAACAAAAAAATTAATTGATACTTCAAAACTTAGTCCACAGGAACGAAATGAACTAAAGGAAGAACGAGACAAAATCAGAAATACAATAGAAGAGTTGAATTCAAAACTACCTCCCGAACGTGAATTTCACGGCTGGGTCTGGCTGTTTTTACGAAAATAAATAAAATGGATTCTATGAATTGAAAGAATTCCAAAGAAAGGAGTGTCTATCATGCTTACAACACTAAGTTTGGTTTTGACCGGGATAATTTCGGTGCAAACAGCCGCCCTGTCGAAAGAGCTTGAGCCGCCTATTAGAATTGAAGCGGCTGGAAAGCCAATTGATACCGAGATCGGTCACGCCGCTCCGTACGTTTGCGATTTTGATGGAGATGGAGTAAAAGATTTATTAGTTGGCCAATTTAAAAACGGACAACTTTGGATTTATCACAATGAAGGAACAAATTCGCAACCTAAACTTGCCGCTGGTGTAAAATTTAAGGATGGTAAAAAGGACGGCACAGTCCCAAGCGGGTGATGCATCGGATTCTGTCCACATGTTGTGGACCTTAACGGCGATGGTTATAATGATATTCTCTCCGGTTCCTGGCCGGGTGCAATTTACTTTTTCAAGGGCGGCCCGGATAATACATTTGCAGCTCCGGAGAAGTTAAAAGATAAAAATGGCGAGTTAATTAATGTAGGCGGCGAAATTGAAACCCAGCCCGATGGTCGAATATTAATAAGAGGAGATGCTGAATTCGTAACTGAAAATGGAAAGACTTATGTTGTCTATCGCGGCGAAAAAATTGAGAGTACACCTGAAAAACCGCTTGCTACTACCGGTTTAGCTACAGCCGTATGTGCTACTGACTGGGACGATGATGGTGATTTTGACCTGGTTATTGGTAATACAAAAGGAACTATTTACCTTGTTCCGAATGAAGGAACATCCCAGTCATTTAAATTCGGTGAAGAAAAGGCAATATCAAAAGTCTCGAGCCGAGCCGGACCATGTGTCGTTGACTGGGATGGAGATGGCGATATGGACATACTTTCTGGCGCTAATGATGGCAGTGTGTCACTTATTGAAAATAAAGGTGACAGAAAATCACCAAAGTTAGCTCAAGCTGTTGAAATAGTTCCGAAAGCAGAAGGAATTTCTACAAGTAATCCGCCGAAGGAAGCAAAACGCGGCAACCGTTCCAAAATATGTGTTGCAGACTGGAATGGTGATGGAAAAAAAGATTTACTTGTTGGAGATATTACATACCAGAAACCTGACGTACCTGAACCGACACCTGAACAGAAGGCGGAATATGATAAAATCCGCAAGGAGCTGGAACCAATAGAAAAAGAGTATTCTCAATTATTAGAAAAAATAACCGGCCCATCAAGGGGAAAAACACAAGAAGAGATTGAGAAGGTAAATCAGGAAATGTCAAAAATAATTCAACATATGTCAGAACTGAGAAATAAACTGCCAAGTGAATATGAACATCACGGCTGGGTATGGCTATTCCTTCGTAAATAGATATTTAATAATTGAAACAGCCCGATTTCTTACTTGTCATGCTGAATCCTATAGGGATGAAGCATCTGGCTATTGAATAAGAAGTTAATATTCTCAGGCCAGATTCTTCGCTCTGCTCAGAATGATTTTATGAAAGCGTGTCTCCTGGTGTTGGGTATAATAACCCTCATCAGAACCAAACGCGGCTTAGCCGCAGAAAGGA
>JAFGPS010000095.1 GCA_016936075.1 Sedimentisphaerales bacterium
AATTTATCCTGAAATAGAATCCGCAGAGCGATGGGCATTTAAGCTGATAGCACCCATGATAGGTGAAAAAATTGATTTTGCGCCCGGCTACAGTTTGGCACGAATCAAAGCACCGCTAAGCTTCGACGGCAAAACAGTTATGGACCTCCAGCTAAGACAAAAATATAACGTCAATCTCGTTTTAATAAAACGGGCCGAGAATGACAAGAGAGTTAAAGAACAGGATGGCAAAATAATCAATGTTCCTATGCCGAGCACTATAATATACCAGGAAGACATTTTGATGATAGTCGGTTCAGACCCGGATTTAGCAAAATTACCTCAGCAATAATTTACATCAATATGCTTTGGTACAATAATATGTGAAACAACTGCAATATAAATAAAAAGTAATTATATAAGGAATATAACATGCAGACTTATAAAAGATATACAATGTTTTTTTTGATTATATTATTATTCATCTCACAAGGTTGTAAAAATAAAAATAATCAGGAAACAGTCTCCCCGATGCTTTATCAACAGAATGATTCAATATCTGATGCTCTGAATTTCATCGAAGTTCCAGAAGAAAAAATGGAAACTTATCTTACCACAGTGCAAAATAACGGAGAACTTGCAAGTGGTGATATCTTAAAATTCGCAAATAAATATTTTAGTCTCAGAACGAGTAAAAACTCAGAACGATATATTTCAATGCTAAGTGATAAAACGAAGGAAATTATTGATGACGATAATAAAAATGGAAGTTTATTTTATCACATAAATAGAATTAAAAATGGTACATTTTTAAACAGTGAAAATGAGTATAAATATTTTGCGGTTTCCAGTATCATAACAAATGAACTGCAAAATTCGCTGAAAAGAGATAACTTCACACAAATGCCTACTCACAGAATTATTTTCTATTATTTTAACGAACCAAGAGATATGCTTATGGTTTCATCTGTGTACATGGTAAAGGAGCAGGATTCATACAAAATCGTTACCGAAACAATGTCTAAGGATGAGGCTGAGAAGCTGATTCAAACAGAGAAAAAAAATCTGACACAAGAATATGGTATAATCTCATACCAGGAAATCTCAGACGATAAAACAGGTTCAATGAAACATATATTTTCAATCGCAGTCAAGCCGGATGATACAGTAAATAATACGTTCGAAATAGTAAAACTAACAGAGTTGATTTCAGAACAAGAAAATAGTGATATTGCGCCTGAAATTACGGAGAAGGTTTTGACAGATAGCAAATTGTTTGAAAAGTATAAAGATAAACAATTGAATTTCAAATTTATTATCGAATATAAAGAACCCGAATCTAACACTTCCAGCTCCGGCAAGAGTTTATCGAGTTGGATTTATTCAATTTCCATAGCAAGTTACGACGAATCCTCAACAATGTATTATATTGGACAAAACATTCAAGATATCAAGGTAAATAAAGATGGTGATTTCCTTGATTCTGATTTGGAATTAATGTCATTCGAATCTCAAAAGGATGGTAAAAAATACAAAAACCGAATCTTATTAAGAAAAACACCCGTCGAAAACATAACTGAATAAAGTCAGATTTTCTATATTTGAGCCATTATTACAACGTAATTTTTGCCGTAAACTTTTGCGCATTTCGGACACGTTGTGTAATAGAAGTATATCTTTTGAATTTGCTTTGATTTCGAGCGGACATAAGTCTTCATATCTTCAACCCATTTTCTTACATTCTGATATGGCCCTTCGTAAACTTTGCAAAGAAATGTACCTGAGATTTTCGCCATTTCAGCTTCTGGTACATCTTTCGTTACAGCGATGTAGACATCGGAGCCCCAGAGAGATTTTTCATCGCAAAGTATAATCGGCTCATGATCAAGGGCATTAATTTTCTGAATCTTATCCATACTTCTAATCATTACTTTGCCAAAATTTAGAGGGATATGTAAAAAACTTGTTACATGGTCCTTTATGAATAATTTGTCATTAAAAGTAACTTCCTTCTCCTGCCATGGCTCAGGATTAAATCTCGGACAGCACCCAGTTTCATTTTTCACATTAAGCTCACTCATTTTTCACCTCTTTCATTTATACGAATTATAAATTCCCATAATACTTGCATTATGAATTATACAAGTGTGTAAGATATTGTTCAAGAAAGAAAATATGGATAAATAAAAAAGGATATGCGTAATATAATTAAAAAAAAACCGGCGGAAAAACCACCGGTTTTGGCTATGTTTATAAACATCAGTTTTTGCTTAACTGGTTCTGATAACATCCGTATGTTTTTCCAAATCTGCCGCAGCAGCTTTCCTCTTGCGTTTATTCTTACCGCCGGTAAGTGCTTCAATCTTTTCTCGAGCCTTATCCTGCAAAGCTCCCGGTGAACGTGCTTTATCAATCATTTCTTCGTAAGCGATGGTACCATCATCATAAAGATTCCAAAGGTGTTCATCAAGAAGCTGCATACCAAGTTTCTTACCTGTTTGAATACTTGAATCAATACGGAATGTTTTATTTTCACGTATAAGGTTCGCAATAGCAGGTGTTACAACCAAAAATTCATAAGCTGCAACTCTTCCTCTTCCAGTTGCTTTTGGGCATAGTGCCTGACTGAGCACCGCAATAAGGTTACTTGCCAACTGGATTCGGACCTGTTCCTGCTGGCTTACGGGGAATACGTCGATTAAACGTGTAATAGTTCCGGCAGCACTTGTGGTGTGAACCGTACTAAAAACAAGGTGGCCCGTTTCAGCAGCGGTAACAGCCGCTTCAATTGTTTCGAGGTCTCGCATTTCACCGACGAGAATTACGTCAGGGTCCTGCCTCAAAACACGTCTCAATGCTTCGGCAAAACTTGGAACATCGACACCAACTGAACGCTGGTTAAGGATCGATTTTTTATGATTGTGATAATATTCTATAGGATCTTCAACAGTTACAATATGACGATCGAAATTCTCATTAATATAATTAATCATGGAAGCAAGTGTCGTAGTTTTACCGCTTCCGGTCGGACCTGTAACAAGGAACAGACCTCTCGGTCTTCTACACAAAGCAGCACAGATTTTTGGTAAGCCAAGTTCATCAAAGGTCAGCATTTTAAAGGGAATAAGACGCAGAACCATTGAAATAACACCCTTTTGTTTAAATATAGCTACACGGAATCGGCACTTATCGGCAAATGCAAAACCAAAGTCAGTACTACCTTCTTCCTGAAGTTCCTGCTGATTGCGTTCGGGAGTAATACTTTTCATCAAAGAAGTTGTATCGTCAGGATCGAGTACCTTTGTTTCGAGAGACCTGAGACTACCGTCAATTCTCAAAACTGGCGGACGGTTTGTAACAATATGTATATCTGAAGCCCCCATAGTTACACAGGCGTTCAGGATTCTGTCCATGTTAATTGTTGACATTTAAAATACCTCAATTACTAAATAATTTATTCAGATTGCATTTCTTCTTCTGTTTGTGTTATTTTGACTACTTCAGCAGGCGTTGTAATACCTTTGTAAACTTTAATTATCCCGTCGTCTCTAAGAGTTTTCATTCCGCCCGCCCTGGCAGCTTTTCTTAATTCTGTCGTCGGAGCCTTTGAATACGCCAATTCTCGAACTTCGGTATTCAACTCGAACATTTCAAAAATAGCAAGTCGTCCCTTGTAACCTGTACCTGAACATTGAGTACAGCCTGCACCTTTATATACAGGTGTTTTTGTCAGATTTTCACGTTTAATTCCAAGCGCTTCCAAATAGTACGGGTCGGGATTTTCATCTACTACCCTACATTTCTTGCAAATAACCCTGATAAGCCTCTGTGCCATAATAGCCTGAATAGAGCTTGCAACAAGGAACGGCTTAACACCCATATCAATAAGACGTGTAATCGCACTCGGAGCATCATTTGTGTGAAGCGTGCTAAATACAAGGTGACCTGTAAGAGCTGCCTGAATAGCAATATCAGCAACAACGCCGTCACGGATTTCACCGATAAGAATAATATTAGGAGCCTGACGCAGCATAGCTCTTAGAATTTTATCGAAGGATAAACCAATTTCATCTTTTACCTGACATTGGTTCATACCCGGGAAGTTATATTCAACCGGGTCTTCTGCTGTAATAATCTTTTTATCCGGCTTATTAAGTTCCTGCAAAGCCGCGTAAAGCGTAGTTGTTTTACCACTACCTGTTGGTCCCGTTACCAGAAATATACCGTTCGGTCGGGTAATTATACGCTGGAATGTTTGATAATTTTCTCGCTCGAAACCGAGTGATTCGACACCGATATTAACAGCGTCCGGACGCAAAATACGAAGTACAATACTCGGGCCGTGAACGCCCGGAAGAGAAGATACACGAAAGTCGATATCCTGGCCGCCGATTTCACGTTTTATACGACCATCCTGGGGCAATCTCTTCTCGGCGATATCCATACCTGCAAGAATCTTAAAACGAGTTACCAGAGCAGGCTGCATATTTTTCGGAATATTATCACGTTCCATACAAACACCATCGACACGGTATCTTATTCTCACCCTGTCAGCCATAGGCTCAATATGAATATCACTTGCACGTATGAAATAAGCATTATCAATAATAAGGTTTACGAGCCTGATAATAGGAGCATCATCATCTTCACCTGCCTCTTGCGCTCGTAATTTAACTTCCGCCAATTCCTGTCCAATATCAGCAAGTTCGGCCGCGGTTGCATCTATACTGTGCCTGAGCCTGTCATCTTCCTGAGTTGATTGTACAACTGTTAAATTCTTATCAATATAATTGCGGATTTTTGTTGGATTGCCGAGATAACACTCCGGCTCGGTATTAAGCCGAAAACGTATCGCATCGATAGTTTCCAAATCGGAAGGATCACCAATAATGATTTTTAATTTACCGTTACTCGAACCAAGCGGAAGAACATTATGTTTTTTAATCAAATCTTCAGGAATGAGTTTTGTTGCATCATCAGGTATTGATGCCTTATCTACGTTGATATATTCTATCCCAGACTGCTTTGCAAGTACTTTGGTAAGTATATCTTCTGTAATTACACCTTTTTCCACTAAAACTTCGCCAAGACGCTTATTACTGTTCTTGGAACTTTTAATGGCTTCGATCAGAACATCTTTTTTCACCAACCCGGCTTTATAAAGCAATTCACCCAAATGCCTTTGTTTTTTTGTCGTCATAGTCTCCTCGAGATCATACTAACCCCAATGCCATATTATAACAATTAAATTGCGGTTAGTCAACCTAATCTCTGCCGAAGCATGTTCAAAGCGGTATGTGCGGCTCTAAGTCTGGTAAACTCACGACCAAAAGTGAAAAAACATTGTTTAACATCACACCCGCCATCATAATCTACACATATATATACAAGCCCGACTGGTTTTTGTTCACTACCTCCGGTCGGTCCGGCTATGCCGGTTATAGCAATTGCAAAGTCTGCTCCAGACTTTTTCCTTGCACCTTGAGCCATTTCTTTTGCAACCTGCTCACTAACTGCTCCGTATTGTTCAATTAAATCTGCAGGAACATCCAGTTGTGTTATTTTAGCTTTATTACTGTAAGTTATCCAGCCGTAATTAAAATAATTACTTGATCCGGAAATATCAGTAAGCATTTTTGATAAAAGCCCACCAGTGCAGGATTCGGCCGTTGCGATAGTTTTACCCTGCAATGCAAGTTTTTTAGAAACTGCTTCAGCGAGAGTTTCATCACCAGAACCATAAACTAAATCACCCAGTACCTCGCGAAGTTTTTTCTCTTCTTCCCTGCATTTTTGTATGGCCTTTTCGCTGTTTTCGGCAGAAGCTACGATATGCAAAGTAATGATTCCATCGTGAACAGTGCAATTTACAAGGGGATTTCTGCCTCGAAGCATTTTATCGCCAAGCATTTCGGCAATCACGGATTCGCCCAAACCGAAACATTTTAGCCTGCAAACCTCAATAGCCTGAGTTCCGGCGAATTCCTTCAATTCAGGAATTACAAATTTAAACATTTTATCCGCTTCCCACGGCACACCCGGCAAAGCAATGAGCATTTTTCCCTCATTACGAGCAATAATCCCCGGAGCGGTGCCGACATTGGGAATATATTCTGCACCAGAAGGGATATAAGCCTGAACCTTGTTTTTTTCAGGCATAGGTATATTCCGGGATTTGAAAAAGTCAATTAGCCTCTGGAATATCTCTTCGCGTAATTCCAGTTCAACGCCGAGAAATTTAGCAAAAGCCTGTCTTGTAATATCGTCGTCAGTGGGTCCAAGCCCACCAGTTACAACTATTACATCAGCATCTGAACTCGCTAAGTTTAGTTTCTGAACTATCGCATCAATCTCATCGCCGACTGTATATGAGCTTACTACAGGAATTCCGATATTTTGCAGTTCAATCGCAAGAAATGCAGCGTTTGTATCAACCGTAAGTCCGGCCAATATCTCGTTACCTATTGTTACAATACTTGCCTGTTTCATAATCGCGGGATTGTAGCTTGCTTAGAAGATTGAGGCAAGGATATTTTGTACATAATACCAAATGAATATTGTTCAGACGTAAAAAAAGCCGGACATTTATGTAATCCGGCCTTTTTGTTTTTTTATATCAGATGTTTATCAATAGCACTGCTCGGCAAATGCCTTTACGTGCTCGGCGGCGACTTTTTCATCGCTTGGAATACCGGTTACATTTTGCCTGCATCTTGAACCGGCGAAAACAGGGTAAATATGTGCGTTATAAATTTCAACTTGCGCACCATCTTTAGCCTTCGGATTTCTGAATAAACCTGCGTATTCAGGTGAATATAAATACTCGATTGGAGTGCCTTTTACGAACTTGCGCCATATAGATTCGGCTGTCGCAACTCGTTCCAATGCTGCCTGATGTTCCGTTTCCAGGCGGGCACGGTCATTTATCATAGCTTTGACAAATGCTCTTGTTACGGCATGCTCAAAAGAACTGCCTCTTGCGCGAATAGCAAGGTTGAGACTTGTTTGTAATGATTTTTCTTCGCTTTTATCCGGGCAGTAAACAAGTAACATGCCGCATGGACGAAGTGCAAAGCTTACGAAGCATTTTGTAGGACTTAAAGCTATAGAGAATTTTACACCAGCTTCGATAAATGGTGCCAACTGTAACTCATAGCTTTTCTGCATTACCTTGTCATAGCCGATTTCCGCAAGCTCACTTGCAAATTCAAAACCAGAATATGCCCTGTCAAGAACGACTGTATAATTTTTTCCAGCCGCGGCCTGGGCACGGGCTTCCTTGACTTTTGAACCAGTTACATAGCCGGTAGTATTCATCGGACCGGCCTGATATAACGATAACATATCTGCGCCGTCAATAACTCCGTCAGCAGGAAATTCTTCAACACCTACACGATGATTCTTTGCGATTGCTTTATATGCCGGCCAGCCAAGTTCCTCTACACCGAGTTTATTTATCTGCGGATTCAGTACAAGACTAAGACCAACAGCGGTCTGTACCGCACCGGTTCCGGCGTCAGATGGCAATGCGAGTTTGAAATTATCCCAGTATTTTTCCGGTATTCTCTGCCATGAAAGTACGGCTTCCTTCAATTTTCCTAATTGTTTATTGGAATTGTAATAGCTCCCCGCTGTACTATTTTCAACTTCCTTACGAGTATATTCGAGAAGTGTTGACGACGTAGTCATTGGATTGCCTTTTTCGTCGAGAACAATCCCTATTCCGTAATTATAGCCGGCATCATCCATATCGAAAAGAACCTTGGCGGACTGATTCGCGTCAATACCCTGCGATGCAAGTTCTTTCGCTTTTTCATATACTTTTGTGCCGAATTCAACACTCATAAAACTACCTTTCATGATAAATATTTAACAATTCCTTCAAATACGTCCGCGGTAATATACAATATTTCATCCGAAAAGAAAACATCCTTTTATCTTTATTTTTTAAGTTTAAATAACTTTATCAAATCATTAGAGATATGAATATTAATCATAAGCTCATCTTAAGCTACACAAAGAATTTAACTTGCAAAAAAGCAAATAGCTATATACTCATATTCTATTAGAAAAATCACCTCATAATTCTAATATTTTTGAAGGTATTAAAAGATTTTTGGTAACATTTCTTAGAGGTTTACGTCTATCATACAGAGTAAATGTCTTAAATCCTAAATTACTCAAAACGGAATTGATAAAAGGAATGGAACATTATGGTATTAAAAAGTATTTATCCTTTAAGAAATCATGTGTATTGTCTCTGCCTGCTTTTGCTGTCTTCCTGTACATCTATGATAAATATACCTCTCGAACAACCCGAATTAGAAAAGGTCATAAGTCAGAATATAATTCTTATGGATAGCAACGATTTTCAGGCTTTGCCATCATCCCTCGTTGAAAACGAAATAATATTTCTCGGTGAAATACACAATTCAAGACCATTAATTACTGCCGCGAGCCATTTTGCTGTTTATTTAGCAAATCAAAAACCGGTTGTCTATGCATTGGAAGCTTGTTACGGTTCACATCCATTATTTGAAGAAGTCAGTTTAGGCGGCGAAAAGCAGATCAATCCAGATATATATACAGAGATAATCAGAACGTTCAATTCTAATAAACCTATAGATAAGAAAATAATGATGACTGCTCTTGATTTAGAGCATGCAATTTACCACACAAAAGCCGCTACTGTAACTTTTTTAAAAGATTTAGCTCAACGATCAAATTCTGATAATGCAATTCAATATTTAGATAAAGAAATTGGGCTTTTAACCGTTCAAAATACATATGATAAAATGGATAGTTATTTAAATAATCTTAAAAATTTATTCCAAAAATATTTTGATACATTTCCACCTGATGACCGCAAAGAAATAAATTTTTCTTTCAAATTGCTTAAAGCATCAAATCTTTACCAATATATAAGACGAGGACTAAAAAACGATCACCGTAAATCCGATGATATCAGATATAAGTATTTTACTGAAACAATTAAACGAGCATATCACAAAGCTAAGCAACGTGATTCAATTTTAATATGCCGCATTGGTAACTGGCATCTCAAACTGGATAACAAAAAGGGAGAAGCAAGGTACTTTGCGAAGAAATACTCCAAAACAAAGGGAAAAGTTGCTGCTATTCGGATGGTTCCAATTTATGAAAACGCTGAAAACAATAAAATATCACAAGATAATATAATTGATTCAATAGCAAAAAATCTGATGGAAGATTGCCAATACAGTTACCTGTCACTTCATGAATTAAAAAAAGCTGCGAATAATTCCTTTAAATGGAATGAGCATTTCAGCAAAAGCGGCCCAAAATATGATGCAATTTTATTTGTAAAAGTAAAAGATACATCAAATAGCAAATAAATATTAAAACTGGATAATAATTAACACAAACGATTATGTTATATATCAGTTTATTACTGAACCATAAAATATTTTATGTAATATGCAGAATATACTTTTCGTTCGAACTACCATCTTGAGCAATGTTCCATCTTTTCGTTGTAAGCTTTTTAAGAAAATATTCGTCGTGGCTTATTAGAATTAAACTGCATGGGCAATCTGCAAGCGCTTCCTCAAGACACTCTATTGAAGAAATATCCAAATGGTTTGTTGGCTCGTCTAGGATAATAACATGCGGTATATTAGCCATACCTAAAGCTAAAAGCAGTTTTCGTATTTCGCCGGGACTTGGTTCGTCGCTATCCAGAAGACGTTGTAGCCTCGATCCCAGCCTGCTTACAATATTCATCAAATGCCCAAGTTTTTCACTGGATAAATCGCGAGCCTGAGCCAGTATATCTTTGGAACAATCAAGTTCGATTTCCTGCGGCACATAAGTAATATGCTCTTTTTCCATGTTAAGCAAACCAATAATATGCTTTATTATCGAGCTTTTTCCTGAACCGTTCGGGCCTGCAATCGCGATTCTATCCGTAGAACCAATATATAATTCCGGATAAGATAATTTCTTTTGACCACCCAGCGACAACTCGCCTTTTGGCATCTCCAGTATAAAGTTTCTTTTTGATACCGAGCCGGGCAGCCATATTCCAAGCGTGTAATCTTTTTTGACAGTAATATTTTTGAGATTTTCCTGAGCTTGCTCAAGACGGCCTTTAAGTTGACCGCGAAGTCTTCCACCGACACCATCTTTGCCGCTCACTCTTACGCGATTTAACTTTTCCCGGCCGTCACTATCTCCCCTTGCAAGGCCGCGTTTGGAACGCATTTTGTTCGCCTGTTTTGCGAGTTCTCCCCGCTTCACAACTTCCCTGTGCAGCTTTTTATAAACTTGTTTTTGTTGTGTATGTTGTTTTTCAAGAGCCTGCCGCTCCTGCTTCGCGACCTCCATACCATGCGTAACTCCGCCGGGACGGCAAGTCACATCCGGAGGCTCGATGAATATACATTGCCTGCAAAGCAAATCAAGAAGCTCCCTGTTATGACTGACAATCAGCCCGATTCCGTTATAAGACCGAAGTGCCTGAGTAACAATTTTAGAAGCCTGAGAATCGATATGGTTTGTCGGTTCATCAATGGCCAATACTTGAGGCTCAAGCCATAGCGCTACGGCTATTTGCGCTCGCTTGCGTTCTCCATGAGACAATGTTGACCATCGTGTTATCCATTCATCGCTCACATCCAATTGGTCTTTTATTACATAAGCGGTTTTCGAATGTGTATTGAGAAACTCGTCGAAATGTTCCGGAACATCATCTGTTCGCTGCGGGCAATATACTGAATTCCCGCAAACGTTGACAAAACCTTTGTTCGGTTCTAACAAACCCGTCGCAAGTTTTAATAATGTTGTCTTGCCAACGCCATTAGGCCCGACAATTCCCGTCCAGCCGGAATTTACCTGCAAAGTTATATCCCGAAACAATGCTTCCGAAGAAGATTCATAAATAAATGTCACATCCTGAAATTTAAGATTATTTTTTGCTGCCATGAATTGTCAAATATTTTAAAAAAGGAAATAAATATGCCAAAAACATATTCTTTCTATAAGACTTGCGTACAATTCCATTAGTTAAAACTATTCTCGCATTGTTTTACTATCCAATTTATCTTTATCTCTGCCTGTAGATTCCTTTTTTATAATCAGCTTTGCAACATTTCTTTATAATCTTTGTTCAGCATTTATACCCATAAACGCCCATGCCTGCTTGGTCAATTCCCAGACCATGCTAAATCTTTCGGCTGGACTGGCTTCTACATAGCCGTTATCTTCCTCGTGGAGTTTTTTTAAAACACACTTTGTACGATCTACTCTTAATTCCATATTGTTTATGATACTAATAATTTATTATTAGTCAATTGCTACTTTGCTGTAAATTTCCATCAGCATTAAAAATATTCTTCGCAAGTCCGGATGTTTTATATGAGACTATTTCCTGTTTTCCGGGGTATTTGGGATTTTTATTTATCAAAATATCCAAAAGAGCTTTGTTTCTCGCTAAAACTTCTCTAAGCCGCATTTTCAAACCTGCGGCACTTTTTACATCTTTGGCACAATATCCACGCACATTCTGGCCGTAGTGAGATGCCAGGTAAATCGCTCTTTAGCAATGGAATGGCTGGGATACGATAATATAATCATCAAGATTGAATATCTTTTCCGCTCGTACAATCGAATCCAGCGTTCTGAACCCGGTGTAATCGATTGTTATATATTCCGGCGGAACTCCCCCTGCTACCAAATCTTCCTTCATACAGGTTCCTTGAAAAATGTTTTCTTTTGAGCTTCTCTTTCTTTTTCTCTTATCCCATGTTTAAACTATCGGCTGTGAAGTCGAATTTGCTAAATATGTAATTTGCAAAAATTCCAATATAAAGTAAAATGACAACATCTTACGTGGATATGATAATGATAATATTCAGACGTATGTCATACCCGCGCAGACGGGTATCCAGAAAAATATCGTAATAATGCATTCCCGCCTTCGCGGGAATGACAGAGTCAATAGGATAGTTTAGATAAATTAGAATGTAATATTAATTATGGCAGTACAATTTATACTTGGCAGAAGCGGCACGGGCAAGACGAGCTATTGCATAAACGCAATCGCCGAGGAATTACTGACTGACCATAACGAGCGGTTGATTTTACTCGTTCCTGAGCAGGCCTCCTACCAGGCCGAGCGTGCGATTCTTTCAAAAGAAGGAATACAGGGATACAACCGGCTGAACGTGCTGTCATTCGACAGGCTCGAGTTTTTACTATTAGGCAAAAACACCGCGAGAGAATCCGTTTCGCACATCGGAAAGCAAATGATAATCCACCGGATTCTTCGGGAAAACGCCGAAAAATTGCAAATATTCAAATCCTCAGCGTCCCTGCCCGGCTTGTCGAAGCAAATGGCGAATACCATAGAGGAAATTCACCAGTACGCCGGAACCTGTGAAGATATTGATGATTTGCTCGAGAAATTGCAAAAACAAAATGAAAACACCTCGACATTTTTCAAGTTCAACGATATCAGATTAATTCTCGGCGAGTATCTCAAATTCGTTGAAAATGATTTTTACGATCCAGACGCGCAATTTAATTCGGTTTGCAGGTCAGTAAGTTCATCGGAATTAATCAAAGGCGCAAAAATCTGGATAGATGGCTTCGCTGGTTTTACCGGAACCGAATTGGCGGTACTCGCCGAGCTGCTAAAAGCCGCGTCAGAAACAAAAATAGCTCTCTGTATCGATCCCGAGGAAATTGATACAGCAAATCCAACAAAACAAACTCTCGACAAAGCAGGTTTATTCAGCCCAACCGAAAATACATTCGCGGAGCTTACCGAGATAATCAAAAAAATAGAAGTACCTTTGAGCAAACCTGTAATCCTGAAAAAGGCGATGAGATTCTCGGCTAAAGAGCTTGAACATGTTGAAAAAAATATATTCAAAACAAAACCTCCGAAATTAAAATCCGCTGATAATATCCATATCGTTTCCGCTCCTAATGAACGTATGGAAGTCCAGTACGCCGCAAGACAAATAGTTCAGTTAATAAAAGAAAAAGGCTTCAGATATCGTGACATAGCTGTAATCGCATCCGATATCGAGAGCTATCATCATTATATCCGGGCGTATTTTGATGATTATAAGATTCCGTTTTTTATCGATAAACGCAAGCCGCTGAATCGCCACCCTGTAATCGAGCTTATTTGTTCGGCACTGAAAATAGTCTCGGAAGGTTTATCTACTCATGATATTTTCGCATATCTGAAAACTGACCTTGTCCCTGTTTCGAGAGAAGACATTGATATTCTGGAAAACTATTGCATTGCTTTTGGAATATCTCACAACGACTGGCTCGAAGAAAAAAAATGGCAGTTTGCGGCTAAAGACAGCAATGACTTCGATGAGAGCCAAATAAATCAAATAAAAATAAAAGCGATTTCTCCTCTGATTCAGTTAAAGCAAAACCTCGCAGAAAAAATAGCCCCTGAGCAGTTCGCTCAGGCTGTTTTCGATTTTCTCGATATCCTTGAAGTACAGCAAACAATTGACAACTGGATTGAAATAGCAAAAGAACAGTCGGATTTCGGGGCGGTTGACGAGCATCAGCAATTCTATAACAAACTCGTTGATGTTTTTGACGAACTTACTGAAATATTCTCAGGCCAGACTATGTCAGTCTCTGATTACTATTCGATCATCAATTCTGCGTTCTCGCAATTAACTTTAGCATTTATTCCCCCTACCCTCGACCAGGTTCTCGTTGGTTCAGTCGAGCGAAGCAGGCATCCCGATTTAAAAGCCGTATTTTTAATTGGGGCCACACAAAAACAATTCCCCGTCCCAGTGACTTCCGACAGCATCTTAAGTGACGATGACCGCAAGAGAGCTGAATCGCTTGAATTTCAATTGGGCGCATCAGTTGACAGAACTCTTTGTGAGCGGCAATACCTCGCCTACATCGCTTTTACACGTCCGTCTGAAATGTTATATATCACATATCCTTCAGTTGACGAGAAAGGCAGTGAGGTCCCGCGTTCACAATTCATCGGTGACCTTGAAGCATTATTTGAAAACCTGAAAGAACAGCCTGTCTCATCAAAACAAATCGAAATTGAAAAAGTCGCCAGCGAAAGTGAACTCGCGGATATACTTTGCGAACATTTTGGAAAAGATACACTTTCGAGTAATTCACAATCGAGCCTGGCTTACTCTGATTTGGTCGCGATTTGTTCGGACGAGCAGCTTTCTGAATTGGGAATGAAAGTAAGTTCAGCTATAGATTACGATAACCATGCATTTTTCGAAGATGAAATAATTACTGAATTATTCGGCAATAAGTTAAAAGGTTCAGCAACAAGACTCGGTACATTCGCCGCATGCCCATATAAATACTTTTCAAGATATATTCTTGACCTGAAAAAAAGGAAAGAATTTACTCTTGAGCCTCTTGATTTGGGAAATTTCTATCATAACGTTCTCGATTCACTCATAAAAAGATTGAAATCGGAAAATCTTGATTTAGCGACAATTGAAACCGAAACATTAACAAATATTCTTAACGAGGAAATCGAAAAACTGATAAAAGAAAACTCCTTCCTCTCGCAATTCATAAACAGACGAACCTTTAATGAATTTATAATCACTTCAGCTTGTAACACACTCAGCGAATTTGTCATGGCGATATCGCAAATGGTTCGTGCCGGCAATTTCAGGCCCTACGTTTCAGAAATTGGTTTTGGACATGTCAAAGAAAACGCTGAAAAACTGGGAGACCTCGAATTAGAATTACCCGACAAAAAAGCTATTGCTCTATCCGGAAAAATTGACAGGCTCGATATAACAAAAGTCGAAGATGATACAAGAACGGTTGTTTTCGACTACAAACGAAGCAGTACAAGTTTTAGCTGGTCGAAATTCTTCCACGGCCTTGATTTACAATTACCGATTTATATGTTGGCCGCGAGCAATGCGAAAGATTCTATATACAGAAATATCATTGGTGCATTTTTTGTACCTATAGAAATCGCCGCACCCAAAACAACAATTACGAATCTTAATGACAATAAGGAAAGCTTCAATCACAAAGCAAAAGGAATTTTCAACGGCGAGCATTTCCAGCAATTGGACAAAAACCTCAGTTCCGGATGGAGTAAATATTTCAACTTCAGTTTCACAAAAAATGATAATCAATTTGGAAATTACTCGACCAGCGGTTCACTAAAACCCGAGCATTTTAACTTCGTTCTCGATTACACCGGTAAAAAAATCACAGCTCTTGCCCAGGATATTCTTTCGGGCAAAATCGATGTAAGTCCCTACAGGCTTGGAACTCAGTCGCCGTGCGGCAATTGCGAATATCTTTCTGTTTGCCGTTTCGACTGGCAGATAAACGAATACAATTATTTAGAGTCCCTCAAGAAATTACAGGTACTCGAAAATATCGGAGGCGGCGATGGCTGAAAAGAAGATCCGATGGACAGACCAGCAGCAGCAGGCTATCACCGCGGACGGCAGTGACGTGCTTGTCACCGCTTCAGCCGGCACAGGAAAAACCGCTGTTCTTTCAGGAAGATGCGTCCATATAGTCTCCGGCAAATCCGATGTTCGCAATATTCTCGTACTAACTTTTACCGAAGCGGCCGCCGAGCAGATGAGAAGCCGCATCGCGCAAATGCTCAAGGACGAGTATTTGAAAAAACATGACAATAATCTTCGCTTCCAGCTTATCCTTCTTCAGGGCTCGGATATAAGCACGATACACTCGTTTTGTAAAAGAATAATAACTGAGCATTTTTATAAACTCGGCCTCGATCCAGCGTTCAGGATTATAGATAGTGACGAACAGGACTTGCTCAAAGCCGAAGTTCTTGAACAAACAATCGACTGGGCATGGCAGCAAAGCGAACTATGTTCCGACCTGAAAAAACTTTTGTATAAACGCAACTTGCGAAAAAATGAAGGTTTTCTCTCGAAAGTAGTTAAGCTCAGCGATTATCTTGACGGCGTAGTTTCAAGAAATCAATGGTATGAAAAAGCAACCTACTTAGCGAAAACCGCAAATATCGCCGCTACGGACCTCGGCAAAAAACAAAAGCAAATAATTTTTGATAAAACAAAAAGTTATCTCGCACAGATTAAATGGTCAATTGACTTTGCTCTGAATCAGGGTGCAGAGCAAAAATGGGCCGACAAACTGCAACAGTCTCATATCGAACCTATTGAAAATTGCCTGAGCTTATTAGAAGCGGGTGAATGGAGCAAATGCGTCAATATAATCCAGGAATACACAAAGCCAAAGACAAGCAAGCCCAAAGAAGTAAGCGGCGATATCGCTGACCTTGTGCATAAAAATATAAAAGGATCCGTTGATGAATTCAAGAAGTTAGCTGAACTTGCAATTATCAATCCTGCCTATATCGATAGATTTAATAGCGCAGTCGGTTCGCAGACTTATGTCCTTATCGAGCTAATCAGGAAATTCGACGAACATTACAGGCAGGCCAAGAAGAAAATCAACTGCCTCGATTTTTCCGACCTTGAGCATTACGCATTGAAACTTTTATCTGATGAAACTTCGACACAGGAAAAACCTGTTCCATCAGAAACCGCCCTGTCACTCCGGAATAGATACAAATACATTTTCGTCGATGAGTACCAGGACATAAACTTCGTCCAGCAGAGAATATTACAGTTGCTCAGTCCCGGCGGAAATATCCTGCAAGTAGGTGACGTAAAGCAAAGTATCTACGCTTTCCGAGGCGCTGAACCGAAAATATTTATAGAGCAGTTGCAAAAAGCTTCGAGAGAACTTAAAAACGCACCAAATGGTTTTCGTGTCGATTTGAATACGAATTTCCGCTCGTCGAAGGGTATTCTCGATTTCGTAAACAAAATATTCTCAAGAATAATGACCGAAGCCATAACGGGAATAAACTATGACGAAGCCGCAAAATTAAAACCCGCCGCAGATTCCAAAGATGATAGCAAAACAAAAGATAAAGACAAGATAGTCGAACTTCACATTCTTGACGAGAAAAACAATGAGCCGGACTCGAATGAAGAGTCTGACGAAACCGCAACAAGCGAAGATAAAAATCTCAATATAATCAGTTCGAGCCAGCGGCA
Organism: Sedimentisphaerales bacterium; assembly: GCA_016936075.1. Classification (GTDB taxonomy): domain Bacteria; phylum Planctomycetota; class Phycisphaerae; order Sedimentisphaerales; family Anaerobacaceae; genus JAFGPS01. The sequence continues at coordinate 17,076 of JAFGPS010000095.1, forward strand.
GGCGGCTCTTATCGCAAAACGCATCAAGAAGATAGTAGGAACCGATACAGGTAAATCGGAATTCCAGATATTCGATAAAGAACTCGGCGCAAATCGTGATGTGCGATATAGTGACATAGTAATTTTAATGCGTTCGCTCGCGAAAAAAGCAAACGACTACGTGGAAATACTCAGACTTGCGGGTATCCCGGTTAGCTGTCAGGCTGCTTCAGGATATTTTCAGGCTACGGAAATAAATGATTGCATGTCACTACTAAAAGTTCTCGACAATCCCCTGCGCGATATAAAGTTTGCGGCAGTATTGAGAAGCCCGTTCTTTACAGTGACCGATACAGAACTGGCAAAAATTAAAATACATTCCAAATCAGATGGTAATAAGAACTTTTATAATAAAGTTCTTGAATATTGCAAAACAGGAAAAGACAAAGCACTTTCGCATAAGCTGCAAAATATCATCTCGCAACTCGAACAATGGCGAACTATTGCCCGCCGCGGCAGTTTGGCGGATTTGATCTGGCAAATTTATCGCAAGACAAATTATCTTTCATTTGTCACCGCCCTTCCCAACGGCCAATCGCGGCGAGCGAATCTTTTGAAGTTCCACGACAGAGCGATACAATTCGAAGGCTTCGCGGGCAATACCGGAGTTCCTTCACTGACTCGTTTCGTAGAATTTTACGAAAAGCTGCAGGAAACAGGTCAGGACTGGGCACCGGCCGAGCCTCAGAACGCCGCAGGTAACGCCGTGCGGATTATTAGTGTACACAAAAGCAAAGGGCTCGAATTTCCGGTGGTCTTTTTGGCTGAGCTTGAAAGCAAGTTCAACAGAACCGATGTCCACGCCGATTGCCTGATTAGTTCCGAAGATACTCTGGGAATCCAGATTATCGATTCTCAATCAAACCAGAAATTAAATTCGCTCGGGCACGAAGTAATCGCCGAACAGAAACTGGCAACTTTACTTGCCGAAGAAATGCGAATTCTCTACGTTGCGACAACTCGCGCGAAGGAAAGACTAATTTTAACTGCATCGCAAAAAATGATGGACTGCGGCCAGTTAATTTCAAAAGGTGTATTCTTCGGCGATGGTGCTATTGCGGACTGGCAGCTTCGAAATTGCCAACGACCTCTTGAATGGGTTCTGCTCGGACTTTCCGACCAGAAGATTTTACACGATACTTTTGCAACCGGCCTTTCGGATAAAGCTGGTAATGATGATTTATTCAGTTTCAAACTGTACGGCCAGGCACATTTACAGGCTCTATCAGAATTTATTATTACAAAGAAAGCCGAAAAACAGAACCAGAAGACACCTGCACCAGAAAAGTCACCATCTAAAACGGAATCGAAGTTACTTTCGCAAATCAAAAAGTCATTATATAAAAAATATGAGTATGGGGATTTGCACCAGGTCCCGGCCAAGACTTCTGTTACTGAATTGACTCATCGCAACGATGAATACATTAAGTTCAATTTTTCCAATACGACAAGCCGCGTCCCGGCAATATTGAAAGAGCAGCAAACGAAATCTACACCGGAATCAAGACTTATAGGTACCGCCGCACATCTTTTAGTATCACAAATCGATTTATCGAAGAAAGTTGATATACACACTATCGAGCAATACAGAGATGAACTCATTGCACAAAACCAACTATCGGAAAACATCGCAAAACATATAAATATCGAAGCAATCGCGAACTTCTTCGACATCGAATTAGGTAAACTCGCACTTGATAACAAAAATAAAATACTCCGGGAATGGCCTTTCACATTCGCTGAAAATATTACGAGTCCCGAGCCACAAGCGGCAAGTGACGATTTTCTTATTGTTCAGGGCATAATCGACATGTTGATTCGGACTCCAGAAAGACTTGTTATAATTGATTTCAAAACCGATAAAGTGACAGAAAAACAGGTCAAAGAACGCTCTGAACTGTATCGCGGTCAATTAGAGCTTTACGGCAGAGCCGCCGAATCAATCTTAAAAACAAAAAAAATTTCAAAATGGCTGTATTTCCTTACGCCGCAAATTTCTGTTGAGGTATAAATATTCATGAACGTTTCCAGGTTTGGTAAAAAAATCGCAACGACATCAGGAATAGGCAGGCTCATGGAAGATTTGGGTAATGCCCTTTCCCAAAACACCGACATGCTCATGCTCGGAGGAGGAAATCCGGCACATATACCTGATGTACAAAAGTATTTTCGCGATAGTATGGAAAATTTATTGCAGGACAATCTCGCGTTTGAAAAAGCAATCGGTAATTATGACCCGCCGCAAGGTAATATTGAATTTATCGAAGCAATGTCACGATTATTGCGAAAAGAGTTCGGCTGGGACATTACACCGAAAAATATCGCTCTTACCAACGGCAGCCAATCAGCGTTTTTTATTCTCTTTAATATCTTCGGCGGAGCATATCAGGACGGAACAGAAAAGAAAATCATGTTTCCATTAGCTCCCGAATATATAGGCTATAGCGATGTAGGCATCAGTGAGGATTTATTCGTCTCAATAGAACCTCTTATCTCGCACGAAGACGAGCATATATTCAAATATCACATCGACTTCGAGAACCTGAATATAGACGAAACTATCGGCGCAATTTGCGTTTCCAGACCTACCAATCCGACCGGCAACGTTCTTACTGATAAAGAAATTGAAAAGCTCAACGAACTTGCAGCCGCAAATAAAATCCCGCTTATAATTGACAACGCTTACGGCATGCCTTTTCCCGATATTATTTTCACACAAGCGAAATTAACGTGGAACGAAAACATGATTTTATGCCTGAGCCTTTCCAAACTCGGCTTGCCTGCCGTTCGCACTGGAATTATCATCGCCAACGAAGAAGTAATCGATATGGTTGCAAAGGTAAACGCGGTTATGAGCCTCGCACCGGGCGGAATAGGTCCGGCCATCGCAACGGATTTGATACGCACAGGCAAAATAATAAACCTCAGCCGGGACATTATCAAGCCATTTTATTTCAATAAAGTACAAGCCGCTCTCATACAGGCAATCCACGAACTTGACGGCATAAATTTCCACATTCACAAACCGGAAGGCACATTTTTCCTATGGCTATGGTTCCCAGATTTACCTATCACAGATACGGAACTTTACGAGCGGCTTAAAAAAAGAAACGTCCTCGTAGTACCCGGCAACTACTTCTTCCCGGGATTGAAAAAGAAATGGCCCCACAAAAACCAGTGCATAAGATTAAACTATTCACAGGACTCAGAGACATTTTCAAAAGGAATAAAAATAATCGCAGAAGAAGTTAAAAGCCTCTAACAAAATAAAAGTGTCATGGGCATCCTGCCCATGAATCATGGCCAGGATGGCCATGACACAATATAATATTTTACTACCGAGTTAGCAGCAGAAGGTGCCATAGGCAAGAACACAGAGAAAAGATAATATAAATATGACTAAACAATATAAAAATAGCTTTTCAGGTAAAGGTGTATTCCCTCCCAAATATGCCTTTACCTTACTGATTCCTTTTAGAAATATATTTCTTTCTCCCAGAAAACTTAGCCAAAGATTAGAACTTCAGGAAAATCATACAGTTTTGGAAATAGGTCCCGGTCCCGGCTATTTCAGTCTTCCGATAGCAAGGATACTGAAAAAGGGTAAACTCGTTCTTCTCGATATTCAGCAGGAAATGTTGGACATGGCGAGAAAAAGAATGAAGAAAAGAAAAATTACAAATGTAGAGTACGAATTATGTGATGGTGAAAGTATAGCTCTCGAAAGTAAAAGTTTCGATAGAGTTTTCATGGTAACCGTTATTGGCGAAATTGATAACAAGGACCTTTACTTAAAAGAAATACATAGAATCTTAAAAGATGACGGAATACTCTCAATTTCCGAATTAGCCGGAGATCCGGACAAACTAACACAGGAAGAACTTGAATCGTTAGTGACAAAATATGGATTCCAGACAAGTAAGACTTACGGCAATAAAAAAAATTATACAATAAATTTCACGAAAATAAAAACATTACATTAAATACAATATATCTGTATAGTGTGTAACACACAATATTAATAAAATTGTTATAGGTGTTAGTGATTAGGTGATAGCTTTTTCTATTTGAGACTTTTATAAAGACGAATGTCGTCGAATAGGATTTGGCCTAATGCGTCGGGGTGTTCTTCGGATTCTTCGAATCCTATACTGAATGTTTTTACGTTGCTAAAGTCTATATCAAATTTTGTTATTTCAGTGTCCCATCGTTTCCATTTTGATTTAGTCAGGTCGTTTTCTTGTCCCGAATAATATACTTTCGAATCGTTAATCTTTACATACATTCGTGCAGGAATATTCTCAAGGCAACCATGAAACCATAGAGTTAAGTATTTAGGTGAATATATGCTCCAGTCATAGCCAATTTCTAAATCCTCGCTTTTTATTGATACTTCTGAATATGTATAATTCTCGAAATAATAATCAAATGGAACTGATTTCATACCGCTATGAACAACTTCCAGTTCCATATATGGTTCACTTGGATGGCCTATCCAACTTCCATTATTAACATCGTTGCTTTCAATTCCATCGACCCAAAAATTAAATACAGTCCCTGGTTCACTATCATAGTAGCTTTCGAAATCATCTATGACTACATAATCACCCTTGCCAGAATCGTCCTTTGAGCCGCAATTTATATTTATTAAAATCAAACCTATAAAAGAAATAACGCAGGTAAACGTATAAAACTTATTTTTTATTTTCATAATATAACTTTCAATATAATTGTGAAATACTTGTGACATCAAATTATCATTCAAAAATATTTCTGCCCTAAACGTTAGGAAATTTTCACAAGGAGTATTTTATGTTTTATTAATCTGATATACAATGAAAAATGCCAAATATATTTAACCGCCGTGGACGCAGAGAAATACATCATTATATTACAATTATCTCTGCGATCCCTGCGAACTCGGCGGTAAAAATAGTCTAAACTGGATCCCCGCCCATTCGACACTTCGACCTTGCTTATCGCTGGCTACGCTCATAGAAGGCTTCGCGGGAATGACCAGGCTTCGTTTTTGACTTCGCCTTGGCATGCATTTTTATTTATATATCTTTTCTTTTTGGCATGGCGACTTTGCGGGGGGGGGGGGGGGAAAAAAT
>JAFGPS010000096.1 GCA_016936075.1 Sedimentisphaerales bacterium
AACTGATTTTGAAGAAACAGGATACGGCTTATTATTAAGATTTGTGTCTTATAATTAATTCCGTATTCAGGCTATTAAAGTAGCTTATGTAAAGAAGAAAGATCCCCGATTTTTTATCTCGGGGGTCTTTTTTTGTGAAAAATTTATATTTATGTGTAATTTATTGATATATTTGGATTTCGTTTACAAATACGTTGATTATCGGGGCTTATGCGAAAAAACAGAAGCCCTGTTTTTTATTTTTTTTTATTTAAATCGCTATAAAATGTGTTAATATAGAAAAATTAGCAAAATAAGGAAATATACAATTGAATTTTGTCGATATTTAAGGATAATTTCATTAAGGAATTAGAATACAATATTCAGAAAGGAAATAATTTTATGAAAAATCGCATTTTTATTCATATAGTCATCTCTGGCGTCTTTTTAATACTTATTGAGCAAATGCTGGGTTTAAATACTGTTTTCGGCCTAAGCCTGATTGGACCGCCAAGGTCTCTACTTCAACCAGAACAGAGCGCATTTGCAGTAGAATTAAGTTATAATGAAATGGATCTGGAATCATTTGGTGAACGTACAGAAATTCATATCTCGCCCTACTCAAGTGATATTCAATATAGAAAATACAATATTGAGAATATGAAATCCATAATACCTTCACTGCGTCTTGATACAAATGTTAATGAGGATTGGGATATTTTCTTACGTCTTGGTGTAACTGACGCTGCCTGCGATATAACGGAAGAACAGGCAGGAGGAACTGCCGGTCGTAAATTAAAAGATTTTGACGGAGGTTTCGGACTTTCCTGGGGCGTAGGAACAAGAACAACATTTTATGAGCAGGACAATACTACATGGGGTGCAACATTCCAGGCAAACTGGAGTAATCCTGGAGATAGTGATATAACAGATGAAAGTGATGCAAATTTCAAGGGAACAGCAGAACTTAATTATTGGGAAGTTCAATTAGCAATCGGACCAACTGTAGAATTTGAAAATATCCGAGTTTATGGTGGCCCGTTCCTGCATTTCGTGAATGGAGACCTTGAATTGAGCGGCTCAACTCTTGATCCTTCACCAGTTGTAATGACTATAGATGCCTCTCCTGAAATCAAGGAGAAATCGCAAATAGGCGGCTTTTTAGGCGCACAATGGAATCTTGGAAATAAAAGTACCTTAATTACAGAAACTCAATTTACTGGTGATGCGTTGGGTATTGGTATCAGCCTGACATGGAAATACTAAAAATATTTATGCTTAGTTTTGAAAAGCCAAAGCTTTATAAACAATAAAACTTTAATGATGTCCTACTACACTCATATTGATTATCTACCTATGTAATCAATATGAATGTTTTTTTTTATTTCATCAATCCATGTAAAACAACTACACGATAAATTCCTAAGCGTTAATTACCATTTTGTAATATTGATTGTAGCATAACCAGTGAATAAGCCGCTATCTGTGAGATAACCGGTAATTTCTACATATTTAAGACCGTATCCGGATACAGCTTCCATTAATTTGTTTTTGTCAAAAACTGCTATAACAGAAGTTTTATCTTGTGACTGCATGACAACCTGATCATTATTAGCAAGTACTGTTCCTCCTTCAGAATCACCGATAAATGATAGAAGGAGTGGAGTATTTTTAATATCTTTTACTTTATATCCCTGGGGCATATCAAGAACTACCATTACACCAGTTAAAACACTATCTCGCCTTACAGTACCCGGTATAACCTGAATACTATTGCTTTTAAGCACTACAGGACCATCGCCTACTTTAATATCAACACTTGATTCAGATAAAGCTGTTTCAACACTTTGTACAGTTACAGTGTTTGTGACTGTAAGACCTTCTGATGTATCTTCTTTAAGACGAACTGTAATTCCAAGGTCTAACTCTTCTTGAGGTACGATAGAAGGCATAGACCATGTATATGTATGTAAATTTGCATCATATACACCATAAACATCCTCATCTGCACTGATAAAAATTAAATCTTCTGGAAGATTATCAGTAACAATTACATCTGTTGCAGAGAAGTTATTTTCATTATTGTCTATATGAATATTATAAGTAATGACTTCATTGATATCGACCCATTTCGTCATTCCTTCAATTGCGCCGAAGACTGTCTTTTCCACATTCAAGGGCTTAGAATTAGTTACAATTTCAGCTCTTCTTGTAACAGGCGGCGTGGAATCGCTGCTGATTGTGACTATATTTGTTATAGTCGTCCTTGGCAGGACATTATCATTTACATTTACTTTAATATCAAGGTAAGCACTTGAGCCTTTGACCAAAGTTGTATAATTCCATGTATATGTATGACTCAATCCGTCGTAAGAGCCAAACACTCCATCATCTGAAGCTGATACAAAACTCATTTCTTGAGGCAACTTATCCACTACTTTGACATTAGTAACAGTATTTTCATTTTTAATATTATCAAAAGAAATGCGATAAGTTACTAAATCACCAGCCTTTACATCATCACTCAGTGTCAAATCATCACTATTAACTACTTCAATTACTTCTTTTTTAAGATTAAGCGGATTATAACCAACTTCTTTTATTGGGATAACCAAACTTGTAGGATTCCCATTAACTTGTACTGATGAAACAGGATGAAGGAGTTTATCATATACACGAATATAATCACCTTCAGGAATATACTCATGACCTGTAGTAAAATATATTTTGCTGGTATTCGGGTCAACTGCTATTCCCATTACTCCTATATCCGAACTCGATTCTACCATAGTTGACAATTGTGTATTGGTTTCCAGGTTATACTGTGAAAGATAAGGATTACCAACATAACCGCCGCCAGAATATAGGTAATTATTTTTAACATCTACAGCTACACAGAGAGCTATATGATTAAGCGTAATAGTTCTCTTTAGTGTCCAGTCTGCTGTGCTGTAAGCGTATATTCTATTTGTAGAGTTAGAAACATAGAGAAGTTGATGAGTCTCGTCAATTGCTATTCCATATGCTGAGGCATTTTGTAATTTAAAAGGAGCTCCATTAACGAGAGTTAGTTTTACTGTACTCGAATTCCAATCATATACCCAAAGTCTATTTCTTCCACGATCAATGCAATAAAGCTGTTTCTTTTTATGATTATAAACAATACCTTCAAGACCTAATGAGCCCGGCGGAGCTACCATTTCCGAGACAGGTTCCATAGTCTTTGAATTAACCAGCACGATACGATTAAAGTTTAGATATGTTACAAATAAATAACCTGAGTCAGAATCGAGCGCTAATCCGATACTACCATTATTATACCTTGGTATAGAATATTGTGCCTGAAAAGTTAAGGTTCCATTTGCCGCTATATCATATGCCTGAAGAGGATTCGGATAAGCACGGATATCTGAAAGTACATATAGAGATTTCGCACTTGTAGTTCCTGCTATACAAGTCATGGATATTGCAATTGCCAGCAATATAAGAATTTTATTTAACACACAAAAATAGCTTTTCTGATTATACATGACCTTCGTTTCTAAATAATACATTTCAAACCTCCCCAGCAAAGCAGTATTTCACAAGATCTTTGCACGGTCTTTGCTTAATAATAGGTATAGAGTATGAGAAAACGAAAGATGAAGAAAGATTTAACGTTTTCATCACACACACCTCCGGAACATTATTTATAGTTCAATATACAAAAAATCACACTTTTTGTCAAGAGAATTCATTTTTAGGCCAATTATGAACAACTACTACTCTCTAAATAGGCCCCATAACAACATACAAATCCTCTTTTATAGGACTTTAATACTAAAAAATATATATGTCAAGAAATAAATACGGTATCACAAAATTAGACTCTTTTGCTATTTATAAAGTTCCATCTGACAGAAACATATAACAGAATATATTTTCTTTTTTCTTAAAAGGTACTGAAATATTTGGATTCAATTGTTTATAATACGAATTAGTTTGAATTGAGGAATTTTCTATGAAAGTAATGAGACTTGAAAAAAACGTTCCAATTGAAAATAAGCCACTAAAATCGGTAAAAATTGCAATTCCGGAACCAGGCGATAAAGAAATACGGATAAAAATATCTTCATGCGGGGTATGCCATACGGACCTTGACGTTATTGAGGGAAGACTCAAATCAATATTACCCGTCGTTCCCGGCCACCAGATTATCGGAAAAGTTGAAAAAACCGGTCCATCAACAAGTAAATTCAAACACGGAGACCGTGTTGGTATTGCATGGATATACTCGTCTTGCGGCAGATGTAATTTTTGTTTATCGGGCCATGAAAACCTGTGTAATGATTTCCGGGGCACAGGTTGCGATGTTAATGGCGGTTATGCTGAATACATTGTTGTCAGAGAAGATTTTGCGTATTCGATTCCGGATAGGTTTTCCGATACAAACGCCCCGCCGCTGCTTTGTGCAGGTGCAATAGGCTATAGAGCCTTAAGATTGACTGGACTTACTGACGGTAAAACTCTTGGCCTGTTCGGATTTGGAGCTTCGGCTCATATTGTAATACAGATTGTAAAACACAAATTCCCGAATTCAAAAGTTTTCGTTTTTACACGAGCAGAACAAATAGAACACCAGAATCTGGCTCTAAAACTCGGTGCAGACTGGGTGGGAGCTACAGGAAAAGAACCTCCGCAAAAGCTTGATTGCGCTATAGATTTTACACCTGTTTGGAAACCAATTGTCGAATCGCTTAAAGTCATGGAAAAAGGTGGTCGAATTGTTATTAACGCCATTCGAAAAGAAAACTATGACAAAGATTATCTTCTTGAAATTGATTATCCAAGTCATCTCTGGCTTGAAAAGGAAATAAAGAGCGTTGCTAACATTACCAGAAGGGATGCAGAAGAGTTTTTGCCGTTAGCGGCGGAAATTCCAATAGTTCCTGAAGTGCAGGAATTCGAGCTTGAACAAGCTAACGAAGCTTTAATTCTGCTCAAACAGGGAAAAATACAGGGAGCCGCGGTTTTAAGAATTTGAAATTCAAAGCTTCTGGAAGGAATAGTCTTTGAATAATATGTGTAAAAGCAGACTTATATTTAAGTTTTTCTTTTTATATATAATCATATCTACCTGTAGCATTTTTGGCTCTGAAAATACAGGACAAACTCTGAATTACAATAAAAGCTGGATTGATATAGACGCTTCGAATAATGACCAGCAGTTTATATCCGGCCAGGTATGGCAAGTCCCGGTTGAATATTATCTTGACCCTTCAGAATTCACAGGGGAAACTACTCTCTATTTATGGGGTACCGGCCCGTGGATAGATACGCCAGACGGCAAATACACAACTGAACGTGGACATATAAGCTATCCAAACATGAGCCGTAAGGTTACACTGAAACAGCCTGGAAAAGGACGTCAGATTTTTTCTTTTACAGTTCCAAAGGGTCTGGAGTTGGTCAAAAAAAATAATCCAGTTCTCCTGATTGCTGGTTTCAGAGACAGTAACGATAAAAACTGGCCATGGGAAATTCGAGCATCATCAAGCTTTATTGACAATAGCGGCTATTTCGATATTGAAACTGATATTCCGGGAAATTTATTTACTTATGATGAGCCTGTTAGAATAAAAATCAAACTCAAAAATAGAAGTCAAATCTCAGAGAAAAAAACAATCAGTTATGTAATTTATGATACAACCGGAATTATTGTAACACAAGGCAAAAAGGATTTTGCAGCCGAACAATCAGGACAGGAAATTTATCTTAATCTCGATATTCAAAAGCGTGGTACTTTTTTGATTGAAACTGACATTCCCGGTTGGGAGAAGAAATATACGACTTTCGCCAGGATACCAGATTTGAAAACAATTACCAAAGGCTTGCCTACAAAATTCGGTATGACAACATCCGGAACCAATACAAGAGAAACTGTTTGGGCTATTGCTGAACGGCTTGGATTTTCAATTTGCAGACGATTCACACAATGGTATAAAATTCAACCCGCACCTGACATTTATAATCTCGAACCACTTGAACAGGAAATAAAAGCCGCGAAAAAATATGGAATAGACACATGGCTCTGTTTATATGATCCGCCGCCATTCGCATTCAATGGTAAAACAGAAAATATCAGTTACACTGCATTTGACTGTAATTTGGAGGTTTGGCGTAATTTAGTAAGTACCGTGACATCAAAGCTCAAAGGCAACCTGTACGGATGGGAATGGCTCAATGAAATTACTCCGGGTAAATATAAAGACCAGGTTAAAACCTATGTAGAAATGTGTAAAATCGGAACGGAAACGGCAAAAGCAATCGATCCCAATATTGTCACTCTCCTGGCGGGAGGACTATTTCCGAGAAGTTTCAGGGACCAGGTTTTAGCAGAAGGAGTCGGGAAATATATCGATGTCCTTCCAGTTCATTACCAAAATAGTAATGGCATACTCGAAGCACGGCGTGATCTTGATTTAGCAGGATATAATAATGTTGCTGTATGGGACAATGAATCCGCAGCCGGCCTAAACGCATGGGCCGTGCCGCCTCTTGAAGAATTGAAAAACACTAAGCAATGCGACTGGATACTCAAGCAGTGGCCAGACGAACTTATCGCTGGATGCGAAAAAATAATCTACTTTGGCGGCCAGGCTTCTGTTGCAGGTAATTACGGTTATATTCTTGATGACTACAGTCCACGCCCTGTCGCCGCGACTATCGCTGTATTTACAAGCAAATTAACAAACGCAAAACCTTTGGGGGCATTTCTTCTCGGCAAAGGAGGAGTGTTTCACCTCTTTGAGCGTGACAATAAAGCAATCCTTGTCGCTTCAACTTATGAAAAAGATGGAGAAAGCATTCTACTTAATACAGGAAATGGAGCAATCAAAATCACTGATTATCAGGGTAATGAAAGCATAGTAACTTCTTCCGAAGGCAAGACAAAAATACAACTTAATCAATTGCCATTCTTCATCGAACAGGCAGACCTTGATATCCTAAAAGCTTATGTTGTTCCCGAAATTCAGATATCAAATGTAGGCTCAGGGACAAGTTCATACGTTGCTTCCGCTCGAAAATTAATCCCTCATATCAATATGCTGAAAAACAATAAAGGTAAACTTTCCTTTAATCTAAAGAATGTATATAATTTCAACCTCTCAGGAAATATTAACATTAACTTACCTGAATCATGGCCGAAATCAAAATCGATTAAATTCAACCTTAAACCGAATGAAGAAGCCACAAATGAAATATCTTTAGAAATTCCGGAACAAATTCCTGAAAAAGAATATAATGTTAAAATTGTTTTCGATTTTGATAAGGAGAATTTGCCTTCTATAGAAAAAACATTTGTAATTACAGTCATATCAAAAGCAAATCTTGGCAACCTTATTACCAACGGAGATTTTGAGTCACCTGCCCGAGAAAGCAGAACTACCGAAGGATGGTACATAAATAATACAACGAAAAAACGAATCAACTCCGATGGATTGGGAGATGGTCTGGGAAAATATGTATTAAAATTCGAAAACTCCGATAGCTGGGTCACTATTAACCAGAACCTGAAACTCCAGGGAGGACAAACGTATCTTTATACCGCTTGGATACGCAATGAAAATATGGGGACAGGCTCGAATATAACTCAAATTATGGCTGATGGCAGCAAGATAACTCTTTATGATGTTCAGGTAATATCCTGCGGCTCAAATAATCCTAACTGGCAATTATTCACATGTCGCAAACAAATGCCTCTCGATACACAAACAGTTAGCTTCACTCCTTTGGCAAAAGGTTCCGGCTGGGCTATGTGGGACAATATCCGCGTGACACTATACGAAGGAACAGATTATGCCACGGAAGCATACAGCACAAAAAAGAAACCAAAAATTGATGGAGTTCTTGATAAAAATGAATGGGTAACAAAATGCTCCATTCCACTGATAGGTAGTAACCAGCTTAGCTATAAAACAGATAATTATCAATGGACACCTGATAATCTTAGTGCCGTAAGTTATATGATGTGGGACAGTGACAATCTTTACATAGCAATTAAAGTTCGTGACAACATACATTACGAAACAGGCGCAGGATCATCGGCAGCTGAAGATTTTATCGAAGGAGATAGCGTAATTATTGGAATTGATCCAACACATCGAAGCCCGGATGCCAATACAAAAGCATTTGCCTACTATATATCATCTTCATCGCCCGGCTCAGGGAGCGGCTCACATACTATTTTCAGACCGGAAAACCACAGCGGCTCAAAACAGTCGGGACATTTATTCAAGGATTCTTCTATTTATAATATAGCCATTTCACAGGAAAACGGTGTTTGTACATACGAACTTTGCATTCCATTGAGTGAACTGGAATTAATCAGGGATATCGGTACAAAAGCCGGTCTTTCAATCCAGCTCAACGACAATGACGGCCAGAGTAAAGACGCCCAGATAAACTGGGGTGACGGCCTGTACCCGAAATGGTCTCCAGATAATTTCGGTGTAGTGACATTCGTGGAATAGTTCTCTTATTAATCAGCCGCGTGAGCTTTTTTCTTTTTCGTTAAAGCGGCGTATCCCAATATAGCCAGTAAAACAACCGCAAAGAAATTCCTTACGATATTCGGCAACATAATCATTCCATGATGATGATTTGTCATATCCATAGAGTTAAATCCAGCGTAGAGATAATCAAGTGTAATACCAGCTAATAGAGCACAACCCGCAACCGTTAGCATATAAATAATCGCGGTCCTTGAACCAAGGCTCTTCCAGATAGTGGCGAGAGAAGCCGCATTTGTCGCCGGACCCGTCATAAGAAATACCATCGCCGCTCCGGGGGTAAGCCCCTTCATCATAAGCGCCGCCGCTATTGGTACAGATGCTGTAGCACAAACATACATTGGTATGCCTAAAAACATCATGACAACCATCGCGAATATTCCTGTACCGAGTATCTCAACAAAGAAATCTTTCGGTACTAACGCAGAAATCAAAGCGGCTACAACCAAACCGGCAAGCATTGGCCGACCGATATCACGAGGCAGATTAATAAAGGCAAACTTCATTCCGGCTGCCAATTTGCTCGACATTTTCTTATTGTGCGAGCAGCAGCATGCGTCATGACACTTTTCAGGTTCCTGTACTTTTTCGTTTGATTTCTCACCAAAAACATCGACTAACGAGCCGCCTATTACACCAGTTATCAGCGCAACAACCGGCCTGAAAATGGCAAACACAGGACCGAGCAAACTCAATGTTACAAGAATGCTGTCAACTCCGGTCTGCGGCGTGGAAAGCAGGAACGCGATTGTCGCGCCTTTGCTTGCGCCGTGCTTATGAAGTGACACAGAAACAGGAATCACGCCGCACGAACATAAAGGCAGCGGCACACCAAACAGTGACGCCTTCAGAACGGACAATAATCCCCTACTACCCAGGTGCCTTTCCACAACTTCCTGCGAAATAAATATCGAAATAATCCCGGCCACGAAGAATCCGAACAGCAGATAAACCGACATATCCGAAGTAGTGTTCCAGAATTCAGTTATTATCGTCTTTACAAATTCCATTTTTATATTCCTATTATGAGTATACACCTATTGTACACTCTCTGCATATTAGTACGTAAACAAATATTTTATGTTTGCCAGAGATTAACGATTATCTTGACATTATCATAGTATCGAGCTAATATTACTTTTTTTATAATAATATTAATGATTTTATAACTAAACTACTCATTAAAACCGAATAAATATTAACTAAAGAGAAACGATTGAAACACGATAAACTTGAAACAAATAATCTCGAACTCATATACAAGTAGGATGGGCTTTAGCCCATGCTGTAAAAGATGACAAATTACAGGCGAACACAATTTGAGGGAGGTTATTATTTTTTTACTGTAATCACGTATAAGCGGCGGAAATTCTTAACTAATGACAATGCAAGGTCGTGTCTAAGGCAGGCAATAAATGAAACGAAACAGAAAAGTGACTTTGAGACAATCGCGTTTTGTTTACTGCCCAATCATCTGCATTGCATTTGGAAACTTCCTGAAGGCGACAGTAATTATTCCCTGCGATGGTCACGGATTAAAACATATTTCACCAAACTATACCTTAAATCAGGTGGCATAGAATGTCAGCAAAGTCCTTCACGTGATATCAAGCGTGAACGAGGCATCTGGCAGCGTAGATTTTTGGAACATAAGATTCGTGACGAAAAAGACCTTCAGCGTCATGTAGATTATATTCATTATAATCCACTCAAATATGAACTTGTAGAGCAAGTTGAAGATTGGCCGTGGTCAACATATCATCGATATATTAGAGAAAATGAATACCAACGGCGAGGCTGGGATGAAATTAAAAAAGTATGTGAACAGATGGATGTTCTGGAATGACATACAAATACAAGGAACAGCATGGGCTGAAAAGGAAATTGCATCAAATATCCTGCAAAGACAATTGCTGTTTCCAAATATTGTAAAAAATAATCTTTCCTC
>JAFGPS010000097.1 GCA_016936075.1 Sedimentisphaerales bacterium
ATCATAAAATCTCCCTTGAAAAATATGTTATAGCTTCGCTTATTGTTGAGAATACTTTTGTTGCGGTCTGAGTGACAAATACCGAAGGTGCGAGCTTTGCGGTCCAGATTACATATACATCTTTTGCTGCTTCATGAGCATGTTGTAACTCTCTTTCTACGCCGCTTGAGATTGCTGCTTTGCCATCGGCAAAACTCGGAACAAAACTGATTATCATATCCGACTGGTCAATTAGAAGGAAATCTCTTGTATATGTCTGACTATTAATGTCACGCTCAATCTGTAATACTTCATCTACTTCGAGTCGCATATTGTTACCTTCGAATTTCTCATCAAAGTAGCTCGAACCAGCCTTTTGAGCATTTCTGGCTTTTGAGGGAAGATGTGATTCTTCCAAATCTCCCGGATCAAAGCATGTGAAAAATTGATTCATGGATTCGCGGAATTGATTAATTTCATTTTTGACATTTTCCATGTTGCTAACGGCTGTCATTGGAAAGCTTAGGTATGCTCTTTTTATGTCCTTTTCGAAAATCAGTTTATAAAATATTTCCGAAGTTTCTTTATCGGCTCCGCGTGCCAGGCAATATAATGGAACCTTGTCGTTTATACCTTTGCAAAGCATTTCAGTGCCGATAAGTTCCTCTTCCCGCCAGACTATAAGGTCTTTTAGCGTATGCTCTACAGAATGTTCTTGTTCCAGTCTTGCATGAAGGGCGGTGACACTGTCAATCATGCAGATATACATATCTGCGTTCAACTCTCGCATCTGGTCGAAGTCTACCGCCGGAAAAAGACCGTGTCGCCAGCGGAAAGTTGCATGAGTATTAACTATAATATTAGCCGTGATTTTTGATTGTGCAATAATGTCCTTGAAAATGCTGCGTCTGAGGGAATGGAGTCTTTTCAGGGGTATGTCGAGAATTTTACCGGGCGGAATATCAGGTGCTTCCGCATACATTCTGTCACCAACATTGCATAACAGAACTTCTTTATTTTTGTTTGCGGCGATTTGACAAACCTTTTCCATGTAGCTCTTTTTGTCAACACCAACCATGCCGGTAACAATAATTATCATTATAGACTCCAGATACAACAGACTTAAGACCTAAGACTTAAGACTTTAGTTTACTGTTGTTATATTTCTTTTTGTACTGATTTTATTAATCCGTATAAAGTTTTAGAAGTATCTTCTCGTAAAGAATCAATTTCTTTATAACTTTTATCCTGCAGATATCCAAGTCGATTTGATAGATGCAAGAGATATTCTGTTTCAGCTAATGAAGCTCGTGCTATAAATAAAAAATGGAGATATTCCTTTTTGTGTTCTCTATTTGCACCTTCAACAATATTGGCAGGAACAGAAACAACCGCTCTTCGTAGCTGGGATGTTATTCCGTAGATTTCTTCTCTTGGGAAATCTTTTGTTTTTGTATAGACCAGAACTGATAAATCATCAGCATATTTCCACGCTTTTATTTTTTTATAATCTCTTGCCATTGATTTTTTTAGTCTTATGTCTTAAGTCTTAAGTCTTAAGTCTTAGGTCTTAAGTCTTAGGTCTTATGTCTTATGTCTTATGTCTATTAAAGATTTTTAAGTCTTTGTTCCATGTCATAATTTTTAAGTGCGGTAATTAGCTCTTCCATGTCACCGGCTATTATTCTGTCAAGATGATACAGTGACAAATTGATTCTGTGATCGGTAACGCGATTTTGTGGGTAATTATATGTTCTGATTTTTTGTGACCTGTCACCGGAACCGATCATATTTTTGCGTTTTGAATCGCGTTCGGCATTTTTCTGGCCCTGGAAAAGATCATAAAGTCGGCTTTTCAAAATTCGCCATGCCTTGGCGCGATTTTTATGCTGACTCTTTTCGTCACGCATACTAACAGTAATTCCAGTTGGTACATGCTCGAGCTTAATAGCACTGCTGACTTTATTGACATTTTGTCCCCCGGGGCCGCCTGCTCTACTGACATGTTCGAGAACATCATTGGGATTAATTTGTATATCAACTTCTTCCGGCTCAGCCAAAACCGCCACAGTCGCTGCAGAAGTATGAACCCTTCCCTGTGTCTCTGTTTCTGGTACTCTCTGAACGCGGTGTCCGCCTCCTTCGTAGCCCAGTTCGGCCCATACTCCGGAACCTTTAATACTGAAAATTATTTCGCGAAAGCCGCTTTTTTCAGTCGTGCTGAAATCCAGTGATTCTACCTTCCATTTACGAGTTTCAGCATATCTTGTGTACATTTCGTACAAATCTCGTGCGAAAAGTGCAGCTTCATCGCCGCCGGTACCGGCTCGAATTTCCATAATTACCGAATCTATACTCATATCATCGGCCATTACAAGGGTACTGGTTATTTCTTCAAGAAGGCTTATATTCTTTGCTTCAAGTTCGGTAAGCTCTTCCTGTGCCAGGTCTTTAATATCCTGATCTGCGTCGTTATCAGATAATATCTGCTGAGCTTCTTCTATTTGCGAGAAGAACTTTTTGTATTCGCGGTATTTTAAAACAACTGCTTTTATTTTTCCCTGTTCCCTGGAAAGCTTTACGAGCTTGACCGTATCCGTGGCAACTTCCGGCTTTGAAATTTCCGCCTCGATTTCGCTATAGCGATTATCGATTTCGTTAAGCTTTGTAATTATACCGTTTTCTGATTCACTCATAATAATTATCTGTTAGTAAACGAATGGAAATATGCTATAACCTACCTTTTAAAAGAGATTTACGCTGATTTGATTATGTGAAATCTCTGTTTAAAAACAAACCCTTCATCCTGTTGATTTCAGGAATTGAAGGGCGATTTGTTTTAATGAGAACAAGCTATTTTTTCTGGTCTTTAGCTTCTTTATTCATGTAACTCTTGCCATATTTCTTCTGGAATCTTTCGATTCTACCGGCAGTATCGACAAATTTCTGCTTGCCGGTATAGAACGGATGGCAGCTCGAGCAAATTTCGGCATGAATTTCAGCTGACGTACTTCTGGTCTCAAATGTATTGCCGCAACCGCAGCGAACCATTACTTTTTCATATTTTGGATGTATATCTTTTTTCATATTGTTTGCCTTAAAATACCTAAAACATCTAATTCTACAAAAATTATTTGATATTTCAATAAAAATTTTTGCATTTAGTGAATATCAGGGCTATATTTTTCAATTGATAACTATTTTTATATTTGAAAGCTTATAATGAAAACAAAAGTAATAGTCGTAGGTGCTGCCGGCAGAATGGGCAAACGTTTTATCGCAATAGCCACTGAAACCGGCGAATTTGATATTGTCGGGGCAGTCGAAATACCGAATCATCCTGATTTGGGCAAAGACGCGGGTCTGAACGCAGGTATTGGCCAGTTAAACGTAACAATCGCGGATACTTTCCATGACGCTCCGGCAGATGTCGTAGTTGATTTCTCATTACCGGATGCGATTGCAAAAACCCTTGATTTTTGCGTGAAAAGCGGTATTTCGCTCGTTTCCGGCCAAACCGGATTGAACGCGGACCAGAAAGAGCAGGTCAGCAAAGCGTCCCAAAAAATACCGATTCTCTATACTACAAATATGAGTATGGGCATGAACGTTTTGTTCGCCCTGGTAGGTAAAGCCGCTGCAATGCTCGGCGAAGACTACGATATCGAGATAATAGAGCAGCATCACCGCTTCAAAAAGGACGCTCCGAGCGGCAGCGCACTTACATTAGCCGAAAAAATCTGCAGCGCAACTGCCCGAGATATAAGCACTTGCATCAACCACGGCAGGGAAGGTAAAGACGCACTTCGCCAAAAAGGCGAAATAGGCATGCACGCAATCCGCGCAGGCGACATTACAGGCATACATTCGGTCATTTTCAGTTGCCTGGGCGAGACTTTGACATTGAACCATACCGCCCACAGCAGGGACACATTCATCCGCGGCTCGCTAAGAGCGGCTAAATGGATAGTTTCCAAAAACACCGGACTATACTCAATGAGCGACCTGCTCGGAATTAAATAGGTATAGCGTAAAGCGTTTAGTGTATAGGGTTTAGGGTATAGTTATACATTCTATCTCCATACTTACGTCTTGGGTCTCTGGTCTTGAGTCTTATCAGATTGGCTTTGTTTCGCAAGACAGCGTATAGCGTAGAGCGTATTGGGTTTAGTTTTTACATTTTTTCGTCCTCCATTTTTTAGGATTTCTCGCCGCAGGCGGGCAGACCTGTCCTGAGCGAAGTCGAACGAATTGGCTTTGTTTTTTCAAATACTCAATACGCACGACAAAATACGCAATACCTAACAATTGGCTTTGTTTTTTCAATCAAACCCAAATTTAGCGAGATTTTGCACTAAAATATGCATATATTTTTGTGTTTTTTTGGATTATTTTTCAAAATATTGGCTTTTTTTTCATTATTTTTCGTTTTTTTCACCGCAGATAGACACAGATTTGCACAGATATCTTGTCACGGCGTAGTCCAGAGAACGAAGACGGATTCATTATTATTCATCTTTTTTTATCCGCAGATTTTCGCGGATAAGCGCAGATATTTTGTGAATCTTGTACTCTTTCATGGCCATCATCTTCGTGGTGAACAATTTTAATTTCGCTTTTCCTTTTTAGCTTTTTCATTCTGACTACTTACTACTGAATACTGTATTCTATTTTGTTATATATTATACAAACATTCGGCCAAAAAGTCAAGGGAAAACAGACATTAGACCTAAGACATTAGACATTAGACCTAAGACCTAAGACATTAGACCTAAGACATTAGACATTAGACATTAGACCTAAGACATTAGACATTAGACATTAGACCTAAGACCTAAGACATTAGACTTAAGACCTAAGGGTAAAGAGTAATGAAGCCGCAGAGTAAATGGGTATATCAGTGTATGGGTTTATCGGTATATCAGTATCTCTTTTCTATCGACCCTTTGACTCATTTACTCATACACTCATCACCTCATATACTTTGAGCCTATTTATTGATTTTCTAAACTTCATCTTTTTTATAGGCTTCGGTTTCATCGCCGGGATCGATTCCATGCTTAATTTTTGCCATTCGTTCGGTATGTTTGATTTGCATGCTTCTGATTCTTATATAACCTTCGATAGCTACGGTTCCTACAGATATAATCGTTATCCAGCCCCAGAAGGGCATCGCTTGTAATAATTCTATAAATTTTTCCATTAGCAAGGCTCCTGAATCAAATATCACGACGTCGTTATTCAATTTTACTTTATTATAGTCGTATCAGGGACCGAAATATTTCATAGAAAATAAAAAAATTAAAGAATCAGGCGTTATCATTGCGAAGAGAACTTAGAGATTTAGGTCATTACACAAACTACCATTTACTAATTATTATCCCGCCAAGGCGCTAAGCCGCTAAGACTTTATTTTAGTTATCTTTACTTTGCGGCTTCGCGCCTTCGCGGAAGTATATTTTTGTACATTTTTGTGGATATTATTTACAAAAAGTATTTGATAAAAAAAAGATAATCAATATAATTATTAACCGTAATGAGATGAATCGGCGAAATTAGCCGAGAGCGTGCGTTGTTCCACTCCGTAATTTTGCTGATTGAGAAAAAATATATATTAATGAGAATTAATAAGTATGGATTATGAATTATACCATGATGAATCAAAAGTGCATGGATATTGGCATGGTATATTATTAGTACCAATTGAAAGCAAGCCACTAGTTATTGAATATCTTGAAAAAGTAAGAAAATACACCAGATATGAAGCTATAATTGGTATTAAAAAGATAAAAACAGAAGGGAAAATATTCAGTTGTGCTGAAGCATGGCTTGATTATTGTATTGGTGCTATGATTACACAATTCAATTATAAATATCCTCATCAAATTTTTACTGGAGAGAGAATTAGAGACGAAAAACAATATGAAATATTTGAAAACATTGTTAATAGAAATCCTCTCGGTTTGAAATTCATATTGTTCCGTGATAAAGATCAATTTAAAAATATGTATAATTCTCTTGACCATGGAGGAAAAATAGAAGTATCTTTTCGAATAGCTGCAAAAAGTGGATTACATTATCTTTTTTCTGAAGAGAATCATATTCGAATCAAGAAAATACACTTTGATGGATACGAACACCATGGTCGAAATATAGATAAGAAAAGAATAATAGAACGCCTTAATGGATTGAGGAATTATTGCTATTTTAAAGAGAATTGTTCTATTGATGATAGAAGTTCTAAACATAATCGAGAAAATTGTCAATTATATGAAGATTGTCAACTCTTACAGCTAACAGATTTATTAATAGGTTCTTTTCGTACAGCACTGGGATATTATGGGCAAGGAAATATTCCTGCACAAAAAACTTTAGCAAATCATGTTCAAGTATTAATTGAGAGATATAAGAAAGGTTATGCACGAATGAGATATAGTAGATGGAAAGATTCCTTTTGTATCTCTGAAAGTTATATAGAAAATGAGAAGTGGCAATTCCAAGATATTGAATATGCAAAAAAGAGTGAGCAGAAAACTTTTTGGGGGGAATAAATAGGGATAACTATACACCTACCCATTGTCAAGTAAGCTACTAATTTGGGTTTATGAGAAATAAATTAAAAATAAAACGTCCTAAAGGTTTCCAGCAATGGGTAGGATGGTCAATAAAGACAATTGGCAGTCCTGTTTCAGGAGCTATCATAAGCTATCTTGTCATGCTGGAAGTTGAATGGAAGCTATCTACACGGATATTATTTGGGGTATTAATTGCTTTTCCATGGTTTTGGATGGCTTCGAAATACCTACTAATACCAATATGGAATTCGTTGTATATTCCAACTCCAGACTTACCAGACGATGAAGGGATTATTGAAAGTTGTATTTATAAGAATAGTGATGGGCATATGTATCTGCGTGGACATGGTTTTGACATTGTAAGATACACTCAAGAATCTAAAGATGCAAAGCTTTCCTTGGAACGTATGAGTCGTGAAGAAGATGCATCATTAGAAAAAGTTGATACTGTTGTGAAATTACACTATAAATTTATCAATTATCGTGATGGTTCAGTAAGATTAAATTATTATAGAACCCCAAATTGGAGGTACAAATGGCCTGTATATGAATACGAAATCTTATCTAAAGTAAATTAATAGTGTCAAGAAATGAAATTGTACCGTGTATATTTAATTCTTTCTAATGCGTTTAGGTATAAGAAATGAGAGAAGCATCCCAAGACAATGGTGAGTTAATTGTTTTTATAATATTTTGGGGTATTATTTTAATTTATTACCTTATCAATAAAATCATAAAAATGACAAAACAACATTTAAGAGATAAAGCAGCTCATAATACTTTAGGAGATTCTTTCAATTATGAACAAGAAACATTAAGTATTAAGGAAATAAATAGAAAATATGGTTTTGAGAAAAAAGAAATTTACAAAAACGCATTGGCCAAACTTACAGAAAGTCATCGGAAGAAAAATTCTTGGATAGATTTTGTAAATAGCTTAAAAGAGAAAGATAAAGGCATAAATTAATATGGGGTATTATGAGGAAAAGAAAAAAGAATTAGATGATTTGTTTTCTACGGTTCGTAAAGAGAAAGCTTTTTTTGAAAGTGCTGCAAAACAAGAGCGAGAAAATTTAGATAAACAAAAAGAAGGCATTATTCAAATGGCAAAAGAAAGGCAAATCGGTTTTCCCTGGCTAGCTAAAGCTTATGATGAACTTTTCCAATTGGATGAGTTTGAAGTAACGAACTTTTTAACCAATAAAAGTCACCCGGCTATTTCTGCAGCAAAAATTATTAAAGAACAATCACGCTTACGTCGCCAAGCAGAACGAGAAAAGAAAATTGCCCAATATATAGTTGAGTATTATGAAAATATCGCACCATTTCTTATAGACTTAAAGGAAGAAGTTGATATTGCGAATGAAAAGGAACGGGAACTATTAAAAGAATATTCTGCAGAAGAATTGGAAGACTCGGTAACGAATTATCTTACAAAAGAGGAATATCGAAAATTACCAAGTATAGAAAGAAATCAAATAGCTCTTGATAGGTTTTGGAGTCGCCCGAAATCTAAATGGCTAATTGGTCGCTTGTATGAAAGATATATAGGCTATCTCTATGAGAAAGAAGGATATAATGTTGAATATGTTGGTATATTTAAAGGTTTTGAGGATTTGGGACGTGATTTAATTTGCCAGAAAGGAAATGATTTTATTGTTATTCAATGTAAATACTGGTCGCAATTTAGAACAATTTATGAAAAACATATATTTCAGTTTTTTGGAACTGTATTTCAATACAAAGATGAAAATCCCAGTAAAAACATTCATGCAATTTTTTACACCTCAACGGAACTTTCTAAGTTAGCACGGAGATTTGCATGTGAGCTTGGTATTGAGTTAAAGGAAAACTTTGAATTTGATAAAGATTATCCGTGTATAAAGTGCCATACATCTAAAATTAATGGTACAAAAATATATCATCTGCCTTTTGATCAGCAATATGATAAAACAAAACTCGAAAAAAAATATGGCGAATTTTATTGTAAGACCGTTCAAGAAGCTGAAGAAGTTGGTTTTAGAAGAGCTTTTAGGTATAGAGCAAAGTAGTAATAAATATGAAGGGGAATTTAAGGTGTCAGAACGCTTTCTTTTTTGACAAGCCTTTTTCTTTTCTTCCTTCTTTACTTTGTGTCTTTGCATTCCGCCCAGCTATAGGCTGATATTTAACTTCTGCGGGAGTTTATAACAGCATGGGCTGAAAAGGAAATTGCATCAAATATCCTGCAAAGACAATTGCTGTTTCCAAATATTGTAAAAAATAATCTTTCCTC
>JAFGPS010000098.1 GCA_016936075.1 Sedimentisphaerales bacterium
TAATCCTCCTAAAATACTTTAATTTTCAGGATATAATTATACATTAACTAACCGACTTTAGCAACAAGCCCCTTCGCGGGAATGACAGAGTCGAAATCTTTGCGGCTTGGCGACTTCGCGGGATTATATATAAAAACTATGTAAACTTTGTTGTTAATTGTTTGCGAATATTTATCATTTGGGTTACACTTCTGTTGATATGGATATCAAAAGATTATTAACATCTGTGTTTGGTCTTGGATGGCTGCCTAAAGCTCCGGGAACGTGGGGCTCGATTCCATCAGTAATTATATTTGCATTGGCCTGTCACTATGCGGGAACTTCTACATCTGTATTAATCGCAATGGGCATTACAATCTTTCTCAGCTCAATTGTGTGCGTTCAATGTTCGCCTTCGGTTATTAAATGGACCGGTAAAAAAGACCCGGGTGAAATAGTCGCGGATGAAACAGCCGGACAAGCGTTAACATTTTTAGCGGCCGCTTTTTTCAGTATTGAAACTTTTGACAATGCGCACATTTTCATGACGGCAATTTTAGGATTTTTGCTGTTTCGGATTTTCGATATTGCAAAACCCTGGCCCATTCGCAAACTTGAAAAATATCCTGATGGATGGGGAATTTTGCTGGATGATTTATTGGCGGGTGTATTGGCGGGAGTTGTGCTTTTCTTTTGCAGATACAAGGTGTTAGATTTCATGTGCGGGATGTTATTTCCGAGTGAAGGTACGCCGCTTGGAGTTTTTCACGCAATTGTGCTGGGAGTGATTCAGGGAGCAACGGAATTTCTGCCAGTTTCGTCATCAGGTCATCTGGTTTTATTCGAGAATATTTTCCAGTTCAACCCTGAAATGCCTGAAATGCTTATGTTCGATTTGTGCGTTCATGTGGGAACACTTGCCGCGATTTTCTATTTCTTCCGCGAATCAATGGTGAATTTTGTGAAAAACCTGCTCGCATCGAAAAAATACGGCTCCAAACCAATCGAAATATATAAAAAAAGCCCGAGTGTGCACATTCTCGTACTGGCGATTTTAGTTACAGGAATAACCGGTGTATTTGGCGTGTTGCTCATGAAATTGTTCGAAGAAGCACGAGGCAGTTTAATGGTAGTATCGCTTATGTGGTTTATAACCGGCACATTGTTAATTGTTACCGATATGCGAAAGAAAAGCCGGATTGGTTTGCGGCAGTTCGGTATTCTTGCGGCGATAATAGTCGCTTTGGCTCAATCAGCGGCGATTATGCCGGGAATTTCACGAAGCGGTGCGACAATATGTGCGGCGATTCTTGTAGGCTTGCACAGGAAATGGGCGGTCGAATTCAGCTTTCTTATCGCAATACCGGCGATTCTGGGAGCAGCGGTAATAACATTAATTAAAGATTATTCAGTTATTCAAGAAAGTACCCTGCCGATGTGTTCGGTTTTAGCGGGTGTAGTTGCGGCGGCAATAACCGGCGTTTTCGCATTAAAACTGCTTATTAAAACTTCCAGGGGCACAAAACTGAAATACTTCGCGTATTACTGTTATGCTTTAGCATTTATTGTTTTGATTTTTAACTTAAAATAAAAAAGACCAAAGAGTTTTAATGAATATCTTTGGAAAAAGTGATTTTATATGTATAATGTAAAGGTTTTGTAACGGATTGCTGAAACTTAATACTTTAGGCGGCTTTCATGGATGAGTTTTATAAAAAGCCACAGGAGAATTTGCTGGTATGAATTCAGACAGTTTTAATTTGTTATGTGATGATCTTTATCTGGATATGTATGTCAATACGGAACTGGAACTTCCAACCGAACGGGATACAATTCTATCATTTTTCGAGCGAATACGAAAACAGTATCCTTCAATGGGTTGTTTTTACCGCCGCGATAATGAGTATTGTCTGGAAGAAGATCGTGAGCGAAGCCAATACCGATGGGTATGTCTTGAAACGGACCGAATCGGTTCGGGTGTTGTAAATCCATCGGAATTCGAGATGGCTTACGAACAGGATAGGCTGATTCTGGAGTTGATTCCTTATATGCTCAGCGTGAGCTCTCTCGACATAGATTCTCTTGATGTTACTTTCGTCATGGATTTCGATTGTACAGGTAATCATGATGAAGTTATCGCCGAAGCGCTTTTGTCGCAGAGCGCGTTTAGCTGCGTTCTGGATTTGCCCGGGACAAAGCCGATTGGAGTTTCGCCGACTATAGTTGTTGCCCTTAGCAATGACGAGTTAACTCAGGCTCGAATCAGTATCGAATCAAAAACAGGCGTTTACGGCCAAAAGAAAAAAGAGCAGATTATCGACGAAGCAATAAGCCTTTCATGCACAATACGTCAGTATCCGGAAACTTTTGAGAAATTCGACCCGGTTGAATCATTCAAACATCAATGCAGAATCGCGGAAGAATTAATGATCGAAAAAATTATCCCCGATATCGTAATGCCATTGACCGAAACAATTGCACAAAAGCGGTTGACATAGAGTGAGGAAAACATTCAATGGCTATCGAAGCACCTATAAGCAAATTCAAAAAAAGCAATCTCCTAATCTATATTGGAATTTGTGTGATATTCGCCGCATGGTTCGGTTACGATGGTTACCTCAATAAAAGTTTCATCGAGAAACAGACCGAAAATGGCAAACCGAATACTACATTGATGTTCAATCAAAAGTCCCCTCCATTCTTTTTAGCCGGAGCAATACTTTGCGGGATTTATTTTTACATGGTAAAGGGAAGAAAACTTCTTGCTGGTGAAACCGAGCTTGTAATAAATGATAAGAAAAAAATATCTTATGATTCCATCGAAAAAATCAATAAAACCTGGTTTGAAAAGAAAGGTTTTTTTGTTGTAACGTACAAAAATGAAAACGGGAAAGAAACCGATTACAAAATAAGCGACAGGCAATATGATAACCTGGAAAATATTTTGAATCATCTCGTGGAAAAAATTTCTTGAATATTCGAACAAAATCTAAGAATATCATTCACATAACACTTACAAATCAAGTGTCAAATTAAGGAAGAAAAATGAATAAATGTATCGTCGGATTACAATGGGGTGACGAAGGTAAAGGAAAAATAGTCGATATTCTCGCTGAAAAGAGCAATATAGTCGTGCGTTACGGCGGCGGCGCAAACGCAGGACATACTGTTGTCGTAGGAAATAACAAATTCGCACTGCATTTGCTGCCGAGCGGCTCGATACGACCTGATGTAAAATGCCTAATAACAAACGGAGTTGTACTCGACCCGGAAGTTGTTATTGCTGAAATCGAAAAACTTGAGAAGGAAAATATTAATCTCAAAAGCAGACTCCTGATTAGTGAAAACACACACGTAGTTCTGGATTATCACAAAAAAGAAGACTTATTGAGAGAAGAAGCTCTCGGCAAAAATAAAATCGGTACAACTATTCGCGGAATCGGACCATGCTACGCTGATAAAGTAGGCAGAAGCTTCGCTGTTCGTATGGCGGATTTTCTCGATATGGAAAATTTCAAAACCAAGCTGCAAAAAATCGTAGATTATAAAAACCAGTATTTCGGCGCAATTTACAACGCAGAGCCAATGAATGCAGATGAGATTTATGAAAAATGCAAAGTATATTCTGAAAAACTTTCGCCTTATATAACAGATACAACTGAATTTCTGCATAAAGCAATATCCCAAAAGAAGTCGATTCTATTTGAAGGCGCACAGGGTTCTCTTCTGGACCTTGATCACGGCACTTTCCCATTTGTGACAAGTTCCAATTCAAGTTCGCTTGGTATGTCGGCAGGTTGCGGCGTTCCGGCAAAATACGTAGATGAATTTATCGGAGTTATAAAAGCATATACCACAAGAGTCGGCGCGGGTCCTTTCCCATCGGAACAGGAAAATGATACCGGCCAGTATATACGCGATAGAGGCCACGAATACGGCACAACAACCGGACGTCCAAGAAGATGCGGCTGGTTCGATGCGGTCGTTGTTTCATACTCGGTAACAATCGGCGGAATCGATTCTCTTGCCCTGCTTCATCTTGATACATTGGCAGGTTTGAAAGAATTGAATATTTGCAAAGCATATACTATCGACGGTAAGGAAACTACTTTCTTTCCCTCGAATCTGGCAAAACTTGAAAAAGCAAAACCTGTTTATGAAACTGTGCCGGGCTGGGAAGAAGAAATCACAGAGGTCAAGTCATTCGATGATTTGCCGGAGAATGCAAAGAATTATATTTACAGACTCGAAGAACTTATCGGCATACCAATAAAAATGATTGGCGTAGGACCCAAACGCAGCCAGACAATATTCAGATAGAAGGTATTTATGAACAAAGACCTTGAAGACAAAATGAAAAAAACGGCAGAACGTCTTGGTATTAGCCAGGACCAGATGCCGCGTCATATCGCGATTATCATGGATGGTAACGGCAGATGGGCACAACATCAGGGTCTGCCGCGAGTTGAAGGCCATAACAAAGGCGGCCAGGTTGTAGAAACCATTGCTCTTGATTGTGTCGCTTTGGGTGTCGAGGTTCTCACTCTATATTCTTTCAGTATAGAAAACTGGAAAAGACCGAAAGAGGAAATTGATGGGCTTATGCACCTTTATGTGCAATATCTCGTCGGAATCCGCAATATATTGATGAAGAACAATGTAAAACTAATTCATCTTGGTAGAATGGCTACTTTACCTGCATCTGTGCGACATGAATTATTAGAAACAATGAGAATGACTGAATCCAACACAGGAATGATTCTTGCGCTTGCACTGAATTACGCCGGAAGAGCTGAAATTGTAGATGCGACGAAACAAATTGCACAGGATTATAAAGACGGAAAAATTCAACTGGATGATATTGACGAAAAGTTGATTAGCAACAATCTTTATACCGCCAAACTGAATGACCCTGACCTGTTGATTCGTACCGCAAGCGAATTGAGAGTTAGTAACTTCCTGCTTTGGCAAATATCTTACAGTGAATTTTATGTTACGGACACTTTATGGCCGGACTTTGTGAAAAAAGATTTGGAAAAAGCGATTTTAGCCTACGCAAACAGAGATAGACGCTTCGGTAATATCGCATTAACAAAAAAATGATTATCCGGCCCAGCAAGCTATTAATTGAAAAAGCGAAATAGAAATGCTCAAAAACAGACTGCTTTTCGGAATAATAATGATTGTTGTTTTTACTGGTGCAGTCATTTTTGACGGCTGGATGGATGGTTCGCTCACCAAAACAGTCGATGATGACGCTAAAGTAAAAGGTACTATTTTTTGCATTCTTATATGCTTATTGGCAATCCCTGCAAATTTAGAATTAGCGAAACTTGCATCGGCAAATAATCTAAAAGTATTTATTCCAGTTTCTATAATAGCTTCTATATTACTCGCCGAATCGCGATACTTTGCCCAATTTAACACATTTAACCAGGAACAATTCATTCTTTTCGTGTTGGTATTTTCTTTTTTACTAATATTTTTATTTCAATACCTGTTTTACGGTTTATCTTCAGTTATTGTCAATTGCGGAGCAACGTGTTTTACAATTCTTTACCTTGGCCTTTTCAGCTATTTCACAGTTGCTATTCGTTTGGAATTTGGCTTACGTCATCTGTTTATGTATATTTTTGTTGTAAAATGCACTGATATAGGTGCATTTACAGCCGGAAAACTTTTTGGAAAACACAAATTTTCGCCTAATATTAGCCCCGGCAAGACATGGGAAGGCATATGCGGCGGCGTAATAGGCGCTTTAATAGTTGCTATTGGCTTTTCCGCTGGTTTTGGTATAATGAAATTGTTTATGGCAATAATTTTTGGTATTTGCCTGGCTTTTATTGGACAATTAGGTGATCTAATGGAATCAATGATAAAACGTGATGCCCAGCAGAAGGATTCTGCGAAAAAGATACCCGGTTTTGGCGGAGTACTTGATGTAATTGATTCGCCTTTAGCGGCGGCACCGTTTGCTTATTTGTTTTTCATTTGGACTTCCTGAAAAGAGGAAATTTTGGAAACAACCATAAAATTAGAACCAACTCAAAAGCAGCTTGAATTATTCGGTCCGGGGGATAGTTTCCTGCGTTTAATACGCAAATCTCTTGATGTTACAATTTCCGCGCGTCAGAATACATTAACACTTTCCGGTACAGAAAAAAATGTAAATAAGGCTGCTGAAGTATTTAATAAGATGCAGGAACAGCTTAAGAAATATCATTCGCTTTCATCAGAAGATATATCTGTTTTTATGATGCAGAGTGATTCTGATTTCAAAGATGAAAACAATGCTCCGATTTCTGTATATTCACACAAAAAAGCCATAAAACCAAATACAAAAGGTCAGATGAAATACGTTCAAACAATGCTCAAAAATGACCTTACATTCTGTATTGGCCCGGCTGGAACCGGCAAAACATACCTTGCGGTTGCTATTGCAGTTTCAATGCTAAAGAAAAAGCAAATAAGAAGAATCGTTCTTGCCCGTCCGGCAGTTGAAGCCGGGGAAAAACTCGGATTTCTTCCCGGCGACCTACAGGCAAAAGTCAATCCATATCTAAGGCCGTTATTCGATGCAATTGAAGACATGATGGAATTTAACCAGATGCGAAAGCTGATGGATCTTGATATTATTGAAATTATTCCCCTTGCATTTATGAGGGGAAGAACTTTAAATGAATCTGTTATTATCTGCGATGAGGCCCAAAATACCTCTCCGATGCAAATGCTAATGGTATTGACAAGACTTGGCCAGGGGTCAAAAATGATAATAACAGGCGACATAACACAGATAGACCTTCCAGCCGGACAGAAAAGTGGAATGATAGAAGCTATCGAAACGCTCCGAAGGATTAAAGGGATAGGTTATGTACAATTAAGCCAAACGGATATTGTTCGCCATAAACTGGTTCAAAATATTGTGCAGGCTTACAAGAAAAGAGTCCCGAAAAAATGATGTTAAGCAAGCATAGGAAATATTAAATGGCGCTGCTGAAAAAAATCAGTCCAAGACGCAGCAGAGTACGCAAAAGTGTGTTTGCCGAGCGATTTTCTCAGGTAAGCAGGCCTGTAAATACTGATAGTGTAATCTCGGTTTCCCAGCTTATCCTATTCATACTTGTCACAATTTTTATCCTTTCTTTCCAGCAGGTTACATACCTGAAAGTGCTTCCAATTACCATCATTGTTACATTGATTTCAAGTGGTGGCGCGTTATATATTTATCATTATCAAAAACGCATGCTAAAAAACCATATAAGAGTATTTACTTTAATAAGCATGTTTTTAATCCTTCTGGTTTCGGAAAAATTTCTGACCTCGAAATTGATTTCGCTGGGAACCCAATACACTCCAATGGCATGGGCTACCGGTACGGCTGTTATTGTGGCAATTATTTTGACAATAGCTTACGACCAGCGATTTGCTATCGGTATGAGTATTTTTTATTGTATATTGGCTTGCCTGGTAGCTGAGCCGACGGAGATAGATAGTAAATATCATATAATAAACATCAATCTTTTCTTAATAATGATGACAGGTGCATTTACGTGTACTTTATCACTGAAAGAAATACGAACGAGAATAAAACTCCTTCAGGTCAGCGCAGTTGCTTCGGTCATGGTATTCATTATGGCATTTTCACTGGAAATGTTTAATAATGACACTACAACTACCATAGCTATAGTTAATGCCGGTTTGCATGCGGGCGTCACTATGTCGGTAGGATTGTTGATACAGAGTCTGCTTCCAATCATCGAAAAAACTTTCCGCATAGTAACAAGCATGACACTGCTGGACTATAGCGATGCAAACCAGCCTTTACTGAAAAAACTCGCAATGGAAGCGCCTGGCACTTTCAGTCATAGCCTATTAATAGGTTCAATAGCCGAAGCAGCCGCTGAATCAATCGGACGCAACGGACTATTATGCAGAGTCGGTGCATATTATCACGATATAGGCAAACTTAATAAAGCCACTTATTTTATTGAAAATGAGATTGGTTCGGGAAGCAGACACAAAGAACTGGCTCCTACAATGAGCATCTTAATTATTATTGGCCATGTTAAAGATGGTATTGAGATGGCCAGGGAATATGGCCTGCCCGGCGTAATAAGACAATTTATCGAAACACATCACGGAACGACTTTAGTGGAGCATTTTTATAACGAAGCCAAAAAACTCAAAGCCAAAAAAACAAAAGGTAAAGTTACTGAAGAACTCTCTGAAAGTGAGTTCAGGTATCCGGGTCCAAAACCAAGAACAAAAGAAGCAGCTATTGTAATGCTCTCTGATGTAGTCGAAAGCGCCGTAAGAAGCTTACCTGAAATTACACCTTCGAAAATAGAAAACGTCGTGCATAATATGGCTATGAGGCGTCTTCAGGATGGCCAGTTCGATGAATGCGATATGTCATTGAGAGAACTTAGCCTAATTGAAACGAGTATATCAAAAACACTCTCAGCACATTATCATAGCAGAATCGCATATCCTAAAGCTGCTGATGATCCACTTGAAACCATATCTACATCTCGACAAAATGCCTAAATCTAATACAAATATGACTCCATCTAAATCAGACAAGAATATAAAGATTCAAATCACAAGGCACTTTCGGGATATAAATATCTCAACGCCTAAGATTGGAAAATTAATTAAGACAGTTTGTAAGCGTTTTGACAAAAACGAAAAAACAAATCCAACCAAATTCGAAATTAGTGTCGTTATAGTAGATGATACTGAATTTAAGAAATTAAATTACCAGTTCCTGAAAAAGAGAGCGATTTCTGATTGTCTCAGCTTTGACTTGTCTGATTTCGAAAAGTCTGGCTCTCCCAAAATCTTCGAGTTGGTAATTAATGGCCAAATGGCTCAAAGGCAGGCAAATCTGCGAAAACATTCCGAACAAGCAGAACTTGCACTTTATATAACTCATGGTTTGTTGCATAATTTTGGTTTTGACGACCTTAAGCCTTCTATGGCTAAAATAATGCATGCAAAAGAAGATGAAATTTTACAGGAACTTAATTACGGTTTAGTTTATAATACACCTATAGAATCGAAAAAATTAAAAACAGTTATAAAAAGGAAACATAAAAAGTGATAGGTACAATCTGGGCAATAATATTGATATGTTTTTGTGCCATGGGGACATTATTTTTTTCCATAAATGTAGTTGCATTGCGAACTTTTTCACTTGGTAAACTACAGGATGCGTTCAAGGAAATAAATAACAAAGAAAATTACGAAGAGCTTGCGATTTATATTTCAGAAAAAGCGGAGAATTTCATTCTTTCATGCTGGCTCTTTCGTTTAATCTTCAATATGTGTATAGTCATGCTCCTGGTAGATATATTTTTCGTATTGAATTTTTCTCATCAGGCATGGAGCTATCTTTTTTCAGCAATCATTGCCCTACTAATATTTTCGACTTTTAGTATTGCAATCCCACAGGCATGGGCAAAGTATTCTGGAGAAGTATTTCTGAGCAGAACTTATAAGATACTCGCGTTTTTTACATTCATATCTTCACCTGCTTTGTATGTATTCAGATTACATGATGGTATTATTCGAAGGCTGGCCGGGGTTACTGAATCTACTCCACAGGAACAGCACGAGGAAAAACAGGAAGAATTTCTTACTGATCTCGAACAGCACAAAACAGAAGGAGCGCTCGACGAAGAAGAGCAGGAAATGATAGAAAACGTGCTGGAATTAAGTAATAGCACAGCAGTAGAAATTATGACACCTCGTACCGATATAATTGCAATAGAGGTAAACTCGGATTTACAGAAAGTTATTGATACTATCACAGAAGCCGGTCATACGCGTGTCCCTGTTTACGAGGAAAACATTGATAATATTGTCGGTTGTATTTATGCTAAAGACTTGCTTTCTGAAATAGGCCAAAATCCATCAGACTTTAAACTTCGGGAAAAAATAAGAGAACCTTATTTCGTCCCGGAAACAAAACCATTGAGAATATTACTGCACGAGTTTCAAAATCAGAAATTACATATAGCAGTCGTACTCGATGAATACGGCGGCACAGCGGGAATTGTAACATTAGAAGATATCCTCGAAGAGCTTGTCGGAGAAATCGCGGATGAATACGAGGATACACCGACCAGTCCAGCTAAAAAAATAGATGAAAATACTATCGAAGCCGACGCCAGAACCTCTGTATATGACTTGAACGATGAATTCGAGCTTAACCTGCCCGAAGATGAAGATTATGAAACTATAGGCGGATTTGTTTTCTCCCAGCTTGGCTATATACCTAAAACAGGTGAAATATTCGATTATAAAAATATTAAAATCGAAATTACCGCCGCTGAAGCCAGAAAAATTAAGCGAATCAAAATAAACAAAATTCCTCAATCATAAATCGTACAATATGCTTAACAAAGATTTAGCAATTTGCATACGTACCGTCGATTATTCTGAAACATCGCAGATAGTAACATTCTTTACCAGAGAACATGGAAAGATTGGCGCTATTGCCAAAGGCTCAAAACGACAGAAATCTTCATTTGACGGTCCCATCGAAGTTTTTGCTTACGGCCAAATTCTATTTACCAATACAGACAGAGACAAACTCGCCACATTAACAGAGTTTGAAACAAGCTCTCATAGTATAAACGGTACAAGCTTGTACAAAAATTTATTTGTATTAAACTGCTGTTTTTTCGCGACAGAGCTTCTCAACAAACTAATTGATGATTATCATCCACATGAGCAACTTTTCGATAGCTTTATCCAATTCATCCAAAATGCACATGAGCAAAACGAAGACCGAATATTATCACTATTAATAATGTTCCAACTGACACTTCTTAGTGAAGTTGGTTTACAACCCATATTGAATTATTGTACAAATTGTAAAATGAGCTGCGAGCCACAAGATACGAACGACGAGTATTATTTCAGCAGTTCCGCCAACGGCTTGATTTGCAAAGACTGCGAAATAAGTTTTCATGATAAAATCAGACTCTCTCAATCAGCCGCCAATTGTCTTGTAAATTTGAAGATAATTACCCAGGCAAACAAAAAAACATTGCAGGAAATCGAAAAAATCATGATTATTCATTTCACTAATATCCTCGGCCATCCACCAAAAATGGCAAAACATATCCTAAAAAAGTAATTTTAATTTTTTACATAGAATTTTGGTAACAATTTCTCATTTGCAACGTCTATATACCAAGAATGCTGAAACTATACCTAAACAATTGAAAATGACAAAATGGGAAATTCAGAGCCAAATTCAGAACAAAATAGTAAAACAAAACGCAGGAAGTTCAGACTGACATCAATCGTTTTATGGTTAGTTTTTATTACGCTTGCCATTATTTACTTACTAACAGGCTCGCAGTCTGCGCAAGTCAACGAAACAATTATACTGATACGAGCGGCAGAAGAACTGG
This sequence comes from Sedimentisphaerales bacterium, assembly GCA_016936075.1. Lineage (GTDB taxonomy): Bacteria > Planctomycetota > Phycisphaerae > Sedimentisphaerales > Anaerobacaceae > JAFGPS01. The sequence goes on from JAFGPS010000098.1 coordinate 11,406, forward strand.
ATAAAGATGTGTCGGAGTTTTCTAAATCCGATTCTCTGAAAATTACCGAGCTTGACCTGTCGAGAACAGTAATCAGTAGTTTAAAACCGCTCAGGAAATTCCCTAATCTTAAAAAATTAGATTTAAGTGACTCTCAAGTGTCATTGGATAAGAATATGCCGAACTGGATGAGAATACTCGCTAAAACAGGTATTTACGATCCTTCAAAAAGAAACTTAATTGATTTAGGGCCACTAAGAAAACTACCTCATCTTGAATCTCTGGTATTACGAGAGGCTAATGCCAGGAATCTCGATGCACTGGTACATCTTTCAAATTTAAAAGAACTTAATCTTCAAAATACTCATTTAACTGATTTAGATTTTCTAAAAGGATTAATAAAACTTGAAAAGCTTGATCTGAGTGGAACTGAAATTGATGACTTAAGCCCACTTAGGAATCTTAAAAACCTGAGTGAACTCTATCTCAACTCGACAAAAGTTGCGAATTTAGAGCCGCTAAAAAACCTTACAAATTTGCAAACAGTTTATCTGTATGGAACTAACATATCCGATCTTAAACCAATAAGTAATCTTAGAAACATACAGACACTCGGACTAAACATTTCCTGTTTAAATAACATCGAGCCAATTAATGGTTTGATCAACTTAAAAAAACTTGACCTCGCAGGAACACAGGTATCAAATCTTGAAGCATTAAGGAACCTTACAAATCTGGAAGAGCTTTGGATAAACAACTACGTAATTTCAGACCTTGAACCAATAAGCAATTTGATTAATCTACGCCAACTAAGTATTGGAGGTACACTAATATCTGACCTTTCGCCACTGAAGAATTTAAGAAACCTGCAGGAATTATCGATAAGTAACAAAAACATTTCTGATATCGAACCAATAAAATACCTTGTTAATTTACGAACTCTTTCACTCAGCAGCACATCAGTTTCCAATATCGAACCAATTAAAGTATTGAAAAGTCTGCGAATGCTTTCGCTTAGAAGATGTAATTATTTAACTGTTGAGCAGATAGAAGATTTGCAAAGAGCCCTTCCTGATTGTGCAATTATGAAATAAAAAAGTGAGCCTATGCAAAAGAGAGCTGTTTTTTTCCTTTGTAATAGCTGGTTTAAGAACTATAAAAACTACACAAAGAAGATCCATATACATAAAACACGAATTTTTAGCAATCTTTTCACCTAAAAGTCTTAATATCCCTATAATATCGTATTTTTTCTTGACATTTCCCAGAAAAGTGAGATAATATTTAGTAATTTCTGTGCTTTCGCATGAGACTTGTTTAGATTTGAAATCAAGTCCTGTGGTTCTATGAAAATGAATTGAACTGAAAAATAGGGGCATTTCTTGTGATTAGATTATTAAACAGTGAATTGTGGTTTTTAAATGAGATATTAAATCACAAATCACCAGCTATCTTTCACTAAGAAATTTCCCCAATTTGGAGGGTGTACTTATGAAAAAGATCGGTACTCAATCGGCATTTCCAATTCTGCTTGCATGTGTTTTTATCCTGGTATTTGTGCCATCAGCATCAGGACTTTTTCACAGTATTGGCAACTTAATAACAGAACTAACCAACATGAAAACTAGCAGCCTTGAAGGTGTAAGCTCTGGTATTTATGTTACACCTGATGATGAGTTGGAAAATTGCGACTGGAGGTATGGTTTTCCGCATAAGATGCACTGGCCTCAACTACCGGACTTCGGCCAAACAGGTATGGATGTGGATTTTTCAAAGGCCATATTAGCTGATGATTTTAAATGCACTTCTACAGGCCCTATTACAGACATTCACTTCTGGGCTTCATTTATAGATGATATTCAGCCTGTAAACGAACCAAACCACCTTACATTTGAGATTAAAATTTATTCGGATATTCCCGCAAATGCAGATTCATGGAGTATGCCTGGTAATGAACTTTGGAGCCAAACCTTTTATCCGGGTGATTACACAGTTCGCGAAATAAAAAATCGACCTTCTGACTGGTACGATCCTATTTCTTTGTACAATAAACCTAACGACCACAGGCTGGCTTTTCAATATAACTTCTGTGTTGAAAAAAATCCCTTTATACAGGAAGAAGGTACTATTTACTGGTTGAGCATAAGAGATATAAGAGCCGCCAATGATATTCATAAGCTTGGATGGAAAACGACAACTAAAAAGCTTAGATGGAATGATGGTGCTGTTTTCTCTTTACCCGGAGCTTCAGGATGGCTTCCTATGCGCTATCCGAAAGAACATAAATTCGTTGGTGAGTCGATTAATTTTGCTTTTTCAATCACAGATGGAATGCAGGGAGACCGTCTTCATGACCTTGGCGATGCACCAGATAGTTCAAATACGTTTACAACTGCAAAGATGCTCGCTTATACAGATCCAAATGTTCAGGCAAATTATCCTACGATTTTCTGGACCTATTTTCCTCCATACGGCCCAATTCACTGGCAGCCTGAGAAGAAGTTTTATCTTGGAAAGGATGTAAGCTTCGAGAGCGGCGCCGATACAGGTTATGATGAAGACACTAACAATAACCTCTACCCCCCCAGTGATTTGTCCAATCGTGACGGAGCCGATGATGGTATAAAATTGCCGTTAGTCCTGCCGCATTGCCAGGAAGCAAAAATACCATTTACACTCACTACTATAAGCCCTGCTGTTACTTCACCAATATATTTAAATGTCTGGTGCGACTGGAACCGCGATGGAGACTGGGATGATATAATTGAGTGCATAGATGGTACTACAATACCTGAATGGGCAGTGCAAAACACTCCTATTACTATTAATTACGCTGGAACAGCCAGCCTTGATTCACCTCCTTTCATGTGCTGGAATCCTCAAACAGATAATAATGAACCGGACCCAATGTGGCTCAGAATAAGCGTCGCAGAAAAACAATGGAGTACATCATATCCAACTTTGACAGGCCACGGAGGCTCTGGTCCAGATGAAGGATATGAATATGGTGAAACTGAAGATTACCTGGTTTATGCAAAAGAAGACCCTACTGAAACTGAATATGACTGGGCTGATTCTCCTGATAGTGTTATGGCTCCGGCATATCCGACAATGTCAAGTAATAACGGTGCATATCATGTAATTGCAGGACCGTGGTTTGGCGACGCAAATGATAAACCGGATGCAGAGATAGAAGGCCAACCTGATCCGAACGCTTTGGGCGATGATTTAGATACTACTACTCCACTCTTCTCAACTCACCCACCAAACGATGATGAGAACGGTGTAACAATACCGCCTCTTATCCCCGGCTACCCTGCTGATGTCACGCTTGAAGTCGGAGGAGGCGGGGGAATTGTTCAGGCATGGATTGATTACGATAGTAATATGATATGGACGCCGGATGAGGAAGTTTATAATGGTTTCCTGGCTCAAGGTTCACACGTTATTTCGTTTATTGTTCCTATTGATGCTGTTCCAGGACAATCTTTCGCAAGGTTCCGAATTAGCAGGAAAGGTAATCTTGGACCCGATGGACCTGCTAAAGATGGAGAAGTCGAAGATTATGAAGTAGTTATAGAATCGCTTTCGCCTTATACAAAATGGCTCCAGCTTCCCGATGTTACTCCGCATGGAATTGATATCAGAGTCGATTCGAATGAAGGATTGCGAATAATTGCAGATGACTTCCAATGTACAAGTAAAAATAAAATTACAGATGTACACTTCTGGGGCTCATGGAAACAAGATAAAAAATATGATATCCTTAGAATAAATCTTAGTATTTATGATGATGATCCTTCAACCAGCGACAATTCTTATTCAAAGCCAAAAGCTAATATTTTATGGCAAAAAGATTTCTATCAGGGTCAATTTAAAGAAAAGCTCTATCACGTAGTCCGCAAACCCGGTGAATGGTGGTGGGATCCGGCGAAAGATGAAATCAAAGGAGGCGCAGATAGGCAAATCTGGAAAATAGATATCGATATAAATCCTGATGAGGCATTCCTGCAGAAAGGTACTATAGAAAATCCGCGAATATACTGGCTTGCAATCAGGGTAGATACCAATGACGGCGAATTCGGCTGGAAAACACGCCGCTGGCCCGACCATTTCATGGACGATGCTGTCTGGGATGTTGGTTCTGAACTGCCGAGACTATGGAAGGAACTGCGCTATCCGAAAAAACATCCTTATTACGATATAGAAAGAAATTCCATTGATATGGCATTCCAGTTAACTCATACACAGGATCCCGGATTACCTACCATGAGGCCTGTAGTCCTGACTCAATGCTCGGCGGTCCAGACAAAATGTCCAACACAGGTTACTACATGCCCGCCCGTTAATACGAGATGCCCCGCTGTAGCTACAAATTGTCCGCCTGTTCAGACACAGTGTATGGCAATTACAGTGTGTCAGGGTAGCTCAGAGACTATCTGTCCGGCTGTTCTCACAGAATGTCCGGTTGTTGAAACTACATGTCCTTTCGTCGAGACACAATGTTATGCGATAACGGTTTGCCAGGGTAGTTCGGAAACCATATGCCCGGCTGTTTATACACATTGTCCTGTCGTGGAGACAACATGTCCAACATCCGATACGAAATGTCCAACGGTGGAAACTCAATGTCCGGTTATTGAAACACAATGCCCCTTTGTTGAAACGCAATGTTATGCAATTACAGTTTGCGGGGGTAGTTCTGAAACCATATGCCCGGCTGTTTATACTCAATGTCCCGTCGTTGAGACTGAATGTCCGCCAACTGTAACTCAATGTGTTGCAATTACGGTATGTCAGGGTAGCTCGGAAACTATATGTCCGGCCGTTAATACTCAATGTCCTGAAGAACCAACAAGATGTCCGCCTGTCGAAACACAGTGCCCGCCGGAACCGACTCTTTGCCAGGTAATAGCAACTCAGTGCCCTGTTGATACAATTTGTCCCGCTTCAGAAACAAGATGTCCCGTTGTTGCCACTGAATGCCCTGTTACTGAAACAAGATGCCCAGTTTCCATGACTATATGTCCACCCTTGGAGACTGAATGTCCCGTTGTAGAAACAACATGTCCTTTTGTTGAAACACAATGTTACGCAATAACTGTTTGTCAGGGCAGCTCGGAAACTATATGCCCGGCTGTTTATACACGTTGTCCAGTTGTTGAAACTGAATGTCCGCCATCTGATACTGTTTGTCCTCCGATGGATACAGAATGCCCTGTTGTTGAAACACAATGTCCCTTTGTTGAAACGCAATGTTATGCAATTACAGTGTGCGGGGGAAGTTCGGAAACCATATGCCCGGCTGTTTATACTTATTGCCCTGTCATTGATACGGAATGTCCACCATACGAAACTGCTTGTCCACCAACAAATACAAGATGCCCAGTGGAACCAACGAGATGCCCACCTGTAGAGACGCAGTGTCCACCTGAACCGACTTTATGTCAGGTAATAGCAACTCAGTGCCCGGTAGAAACCGTCTGTCCGGTTTCAGAGACAAAGTGTCCAGCTCAGAAAACTGTATGCCCGACAACTGCGACTTTTTGCCCAACTTATGATACAAGATGTCCGGTGATTGATACTCAATGCCCTGTTCAACAAACCGTTTGCCCAACAACTGATACTCAATGCCCACCGACAGAAACTCAGTGTCCGCCAGTTAAAACTCAATGTCCGACGATAAATACTGAATGCCCACAGACCGAAACTCAGTGTCCACCTTCAGAAACAAAATGTCCAGACTGTGTGCAAACGGTTTACCCTGCAGTAGAAACAAGATGTCCAGCGGTACGAACTCAATGTCCACAAGTAACTACTGAGTGTCCACCTGATCAGTGTTATGAAACAGTTTACCCGGTAATAGAAACCAAATGCCCTGTAGAAATTACTAAATGTCCCGTTTATAATACTTGGTGTAATGATGTACCAACTGAGTGCCCATATAATCAAACTCAATGTCCGCCTCCGAATCCAACTGGAAGCTGTGATCCTCCACCAATTCCACCATGGGAAGGCGGCGTTACTACTGGGATGATATATTCTGACCAAACTATAAACAAAGCAAAAAAAACAGTTATAGTCCCTGCAATACAGTCTTGTCCGGCAATCGAGGTAAAATGCCCGACGATTATTGAAGATGCGAAATTACTGGTAAGTGCAAAATAATTCTTTTTAATATTTGCCACAGTAAATGTTTATCCAAATTAACTATGCAATTTTTGCATTTTTCAATATTATTTCTCATTGCAGTGTATATAAACTAAGGTATAATCCTCTACGTGAGCCAGAGAAGACTATTACAATCCGAAGGACTTACTAAAGATTCCTCGCCGGAAAAGAAGGCGGATTATGGACTAACTTTTCTAATAGTATTTTCGTTAGCAGCGGCATGGATTGCCGCCGGTTCTACTGGTTTACTATCACATCCTCTTCGAAGAGTATTGACGTTATCTTTTTTAGGGATAGCTATATTAGCTCCGCGCCCGTGTCCATGTCGAAAAAATAACAGCCGCTTAATTATGCTTGTTTCAGCCTGCATTGCGATTTACCTGACAATGTCGCCTTTACAGACAATAAATATACTGGCAGTATCTCTTGTTCTGGCGGGATATTCTATTTCTTCATCTGGATTTACAAAAAGAATTTCTCTTATTTTATCTGTTTCAATTTTAATATTCACTATTTACAGAATAGCCTATATCGGAATCCCAACTATTTGGATAATCTCAGATAATATCAGCGGGATTTTAGGTAACATAACAAAATCAGTTACTAATCAGCCTTTGTTGGCAGGCCCGACTTTTGCTGGAATCGACTTTCTTATTTTAATGAGCATTTTCTGGATTTTATGTTTATTAGAAATTCCAAAATCCAGAACGACAAAAGCCTTCTATGGATTTGCGGGAATTTTCGCAGGCCACCTTTGCTATCTTATCGCATTATCCTATGCTCCACAATTGGCTCATGCGGTATCCGAACCGACAAGTGAGGAAATATGGTCTTGGGCAGGTCTTTTTCACAAAGCGATTCCATGGAACTTTCCAATGTTGGCATGTGTAATTCAGCTTTTCATAGCCTCAAGCATGTTTCGATGGATACAATGGCCCATTGATAAAATTCCCTCAAAAACTGAGTCACCTTTATTATTATGGCATAAGAAATATTTGCTTTGGATTGCCGGAGCAGGTTTAGCAATTTTATTACCACTCAATCTCGCACTATATCCGAATCAATTAACTTTACAGGGTAAAAAAATAGTTTTTAGCGAGAAAGGTTTTCTCAACTGGCTAAAACCCGAACATGGACAATATGGCAGATTATCGAGTGGAATGTATGGAATGCTTCCCATATTTACCGAAAGCATGGGAGGAATCAGCCTGATTTCGGAAAATCTATCTCAGGAAGACCTGAGTGACGCAGATGTCTTGGTATTGCTATTTCCTGATGATCCATGGGAAGAGGGGCAGTTGCAACGAATCTGGAATTTTGTGAAAAATGGCGGCTCACTTCTTGTAATGGGTGAACATACAACGTGCGACAGTAATGGAAGTAATCGTTTCAACGAAGTACTCGAACCAACTAACATTCAGGTGGAATTCGATTGCGCGACATTCACAATCGGAGGCTGGCTCCAATCATATGAACCTATTCTGCATCCAACGACTGCTGCTATTCCTGATGAGAGAAATAAATTCGGCGTTGTAATAGGTGCTTCATTAAATATCAACTGGCCTGCCAGGCCGCTTCTTATTGGCCGATGGGGATGGTCGGATATGGGTGACAGAGGCAGCGGCAGAGCTATGATGGGTGACGATATCTATAACCCGGGCGAAAGACTCGGAGATTTAGTACTCGCCGCCGAGCAGCCTCTCGGTAAAGGCCGGATTATTGCGTTCGGTGACACTTCAGGCCTCACAAATGGAATCAATGTTAGCTCATACGTATTTACTTCAAGGCTTTTCGGTTATCTTGCAGGACACAGCAATGCTCATCCTATGTGGAAACAGATTTCAGGAATATTGTTATTTGTATTATTAATTATATTTATATTCTCTAACTCCAGTCCATTGAATGTTACGCTTATAATTCTTTGCCTGACAATTTCACTGTCAATATCTAATTCAATTACTCAGAAATCAGGTGAAATCCTTCCCGACGGACGTTACAAATCACCCAACAATCTCGCATATGTCGATTCGTCACACCTCGAAGCATACAGCGGCGAATCATGGCGCCCCGATGGTATTGGCGGCTTCATGCTTACTTTAATGCGAAACGATTATATTGCGTTATCTCTTGCGGAATTTTCCAGGAAACATATTGAACTCGCAGACCTTTTTATCTCAATCGCACCTTCACGAAGTTTCTCACGAAAAGAGCAGGAAGCAATAAAAGACTTCGTAATGAACGGCGGAGATTTTATTATTACAGCAGGCATGGACGATGCGGGACCATGCTCTTCATTACTCTCGCAATTCGGCTTCACAATAGGTTCTCCCAGCACTGACAAGATTGAACCGACACCGTTCGGATATTTCAAGTCACCTTATTTGGGCTTACAAGATAAGCAGGTATTTGTTCGTTTCAACGCAGCGTGGCCGGTTTATTGCAATGACCCCCAGGCAAAAGTAATTGCTTATGGACGCGACAATGTCCCGGTCATTATAATGCGAAACTTCGGAAAAGGAAATGTCGTAGTCATCGGTGACACATGCTTTGCTATGAATAAAAACCTCGAATGGGAAGGTGGCGAGACTTTCGAAGGTCTGCGGGAAAACGCGGACTTCTGGCGATGGTTTATTTCATTGTTGCGAGATCAGGATGAACAATGGATTCCCCCTGCCCTGCAAGAATCGTCTCCGCCAACTAATCCGATACAGGAGGGAACAAATTGAAAAGAACATGGATTAGTCTTGCTTTATTCAGCGCTTCGTGGCTTTTCGGATTGAGCTATTATCATGATGCTCAATGGCTGATCTGGTCTGTTTTTATCGCGGCAGGTACAGGACTTTTAATCGGTGTTCAGCTTAGAAAATCAACCGCGTTTGAGGTCGCAATAGCGGCAATTATGCTTTTACCCGTTATAAAATTAGCTCCCTGGCCATACCGAATAGCTCCATTATTAATCTTTGCCGGACTTTTGCTTGTCACTATACCAATCCCTCGCCGTTGGCCGCAATACCTGTCACCTGCTTTTATACTTGCGGGTTCTATTTTAATGATTCAGTCAATAGGTATTTTCGGTTACATATATATTACATCAAGGTCACACGAATTGCCAAAATTTATTTCATATATGCTTAGCGGCATCACACGGATAATTGGAATTCCATCTGCATTTAACGGTCTAAATCTCGCCTTATACACCCAGCGGCTCGTCCATCCACTCGGAGCTACATGGGAAATGTTTTTTGATCCTGCGACTTTTGTTTTTCTTTTCGGTGGAATTATAATACTGTGCCTTTGTAAATCTAATGGTATAAGCAGAAAAAAACAAATAGCAATTTTAGTTATTTCAATCATTCTCTGGTTACCAATACGAGCAGCTATTATTATATCGATATTCATGCATCGTGCTTTGGAAACGGGATACGAATCAGAGCTTGTTTTAGTAACTCAATTCTGGAATCGCTGGCTGCTCTTATTGCTATTAGTTGGACCTGTTTTAATAGCATGGCGTTTTGTAAACAGGCCTTTTCATACACATCATGCTTCGGTTATACAACCTGAAATTTCACGTTATAAAAACATTGGAATTGTCACAATGATTTTTATGGGAAGCTTCTTATTGATTTCAGGAATATTGCTGGACCTGCCAGGCTCACGTAAAAAGGAACGTGTCATGGTAGATGAGTTCCACTCTACATGGGAACGAACAGACAGACCTTTTGACACAGAATGGTATGGCCAGGATTCAGGTTACAATTACGCCTGTATTTATGATTACTGCTCTCGATTTTATAATATGTCACGTCTTATGACCGCAATCGACAAAACAACTCTCGACGATTGCGATGTTCTCATAATAAAGGTCCCAACATCACGATATGCACCCGAAGAGATTTCAATTATCGAAGAGTTCGTAAAACAAGGCGGCGGTTTAATGCTTATGGGCGAACATACAAGTGTATTCGATTCCGGAACATACATAAATGATATAGCAAAGGTGTTCGGATTCAGATTTCGATATGACTGCCTTTTCGATATGGATACTACTTTCGAGCAGCTGTATAATCCGCCGCTCGTACCGCATCCGATAATTCAAAATATGCCTCCACTGAATTTCGCGGTCTCGTGTTCCATCGAGCCGATGACAAGAATAGGACGAGCAGCAATTCGCTCGACAGGTTTGAAACAACTTACCGCTGATTATCATGTTAGTAATTATTATCCACAAGTAGAAAACCTCGCGCAAATGCGATACGGTGCTTTTATTCAGTCATGGACCACTCATTACGGCCAGGGTCGTGTCGCTGCATTTTCTGATTCTACAATTTTTTCTAACTTTGCGACTTTCGAACCGGGTAAAGCTGAATTAATGCTCGGGATGATTGAGTGGCTTAATTATAACAATCTTCGGTTCAATGTCACCGCCCTGCTGCTGATTTCAGGATCAATAATTTTTGCTTTCGGAATTATATTATCGAGGAAGCTAAACAGCGTTTGGCTGATGATAGCAACTTCTACATTATTAGGTTGGGCTGCGGCTTCTGCAGGAGCAAAAACAATTCATAAACACTCTATGCCTGAGCCGCAGGCAAAGCGTCCAATGATTAATGTCACTATCGACAGAACAGTCTGTGATTCGCCTCTATCCAGAAGCGGCTTCATTTCGGGACAAAAGAACGGTTTCGGGATATTCGAACGATGGATATTGAGACTTGGCTACTTCACTTCACGAAAAGAGGGAATCAAAGCCATTTCAGATGACCTTGTTGTATTTATGTATCCTAACCTTACTGTCTCAAACGAGTTTCGTGACACTCTCGTCGATTATGTCACTAAAGGCGGAAATATATTGATTCTCGACTCACCGCAAAATACCGGCTCGAAAGCAAATAGTCTGCTGTATCCTTTCGGAATAAATATCAATCGAACTACCGCTCAAAGCGGCCAACTTAAAGCTCCTGATAACTGGCCAACGACTACAATTGACTCGGCTTATCCAATTGAGGGAGCTGAGCCGTTCATGTGGATTAATAATATTCCAATTGGCGCAAGCCTTGATTTCGGAAATGGTACTGTCACTGTAATCAGCTTCGCCTCAAAGTTTGTTGATGCGTCAATGGGAATAACAGGTGACGTCACACCGAACATTGAACAGCGAAAAGTATTCGAACTTGAATTTAATATATTAAAGAGAATTATCTCAGGGCGGGAAATTCAGGGGAATTAATCCATGCGAATGCCCTGCTGTTCGAGCCAGCGTTTTATATCAGCCATTTCATGATTGAATATTTCGTTATCGTAGTCCTCTTCCAGTTTTTTAATGTTTTCAGCCAAATCAGGCTGCTGCTCAACAATCTCGTCGATTTTCTTCTCGAATTCGTCACTTACAATCTCGATGTCACTCAAATCAAGGTCAAGTCCAAGCATTCCGGCCAAACGCCTTGTTACGGCTTCGATGCACTTGGGATTATTTCCCTGTACATAAGCAGGAACTGACGCAACCAAGCTTATCATATTCAATTTCCGCTTCGCACATTCTGATGTTAAATATGTCACTATGCTCGCAGGACCTTCATAATTAGTCAAGCTGAGCCCGTAATGCTTAAATGTATCTCTCATTTTTATATCAGAGACAGAGCAAAACAATTTCGGCTCACGGGTATGTGGTACAAGACCCGCGACAGAGCCAATGAAAAATATCATTTTAATTCCGAACTGCTCACAAAATGCAAAAATGCAATTCGCATATTCCTCCCATTTAAGATTCGGCTCCTTGCCAAGGAATATCATAAGATTATCCCTTGTGCTGCTGTAAAAATCGTTTGAAGGTATATCATAAGATTTAATCAGACCTTCCTGAATTTTTGAATGCGGCCTGAACATTGCGGTTATTTCCATCGAACCGGGAAAACTGTAGATATAAAAGCCCTTAGACTTAATTTCTGCAATTTTTCCAGCTTTGGTTTTATCCATTATACACTTAACTGTACCAGTTGAAACTTCGCCACCGTCCATCCAGCCAGAGAAACCTATTAGTAATTTGGGTTCGTATAGTTTCGGATATTCAATTATTCTAAGTTCTTGTGGTATCATATTGTCTCCTGTAATTTATAATAATAGCCCTTTTACTATATAAAAGCAACTTTATCCAGACATTTTTCGCGATGAAAATAAAATGTCAAATCAGCAAGAATATAGATTAATCATAAAAATTATTTTTTCTTGATTATTCAAAAAAATGAAGTATATTACATATAGTATATGTACGTACTATATGCATGCGTACCTTTTCAGTATTAAGTTTTAACTTTTGAAATAAGGATTAACTATTATATCAAGATTAATATCAGACAAATAATAGCTGAAAACTTCATATCTTTTAAAGATTAAGGATAGAAAGCACCTTTCAGTTAAAGGGAAAAAGATGGATTCATATACAAATTATTCACTCAAGCACGGTATTTCTCGCCGGAAGTTTTTGTCAATCACTTCTGCATCGGCTGCCGGTATAGGTGCAATAGGCTTAACCGGATGTAAACCAAAGAGCCGAGCCGAGGAGATTGCTGATAATGAAAAAAACTTAGCCTTCGGTAAAAGCTATGATGGCGGTGCGATCCTTTCATTTCTTCCAAAGCCTCAACCTGTCCAGGAGTCAGAAATTGTCGCAACGAAGAATTTTGACGTAATAATAGTTGGTGCCGGCGCATCTGGAGTCCCTGCCGCCCTTTCAGCTAAAGAAAACGGAGCTACTGTTGCTGTTCTGCAAAAAGAAAATATTGTTGTTTCACAAGGTAACGCTGGCGCAGGCATAGACCTTTCAAAAAGTGACCCAGCCGGAATAGAAGCACTCGTCGCAAGACTAATCAAGGACAATGCCCATCGCTGCAATCCTAAGCTGCTCAGACAATGGGCCTACAATTCCGGCGAAGCTATTCCGTGGATTATCGACCGGGCCAAAAAAGGTGGCGCACAAGTTACCAATCAAGGGAATGCTCCTCAATTACACATTACAGATGTTAATGGTTATACCATAAATTTTCATACATCTTCCTTCGGACCGAAACCTTACACCAATGGTGACGGCATGAGAGCAATGGCTAAGGTTGCTCAGAAAGCAGGAGTCGAATTTTTCTTCAGCACGCCCGCAGTTCAACTGATTCAGAATTCTTCCGGCGAAGCTCTTGGTGTGATAGGCAAAAGTCAGGATGGTACATATACAAAATTCATGGCAAACAAAGGTGTTATTCTTGCAACCGGTGATTACCAGAACAACAAGGCTATGTGCGACTATTTCGTTCCGGATACGATAAACTTTGGCCGGAAACAATTAAACAGAACCGGTGACGGTTTTATTCTCGGCTACTGGGCCGGTGCGGTAATAGAACCTGTGGGACATACCAAGATGCTGCACGACTTCGACGCGGGTCCGGCTACAATGTGTGATATGCCGTTCCTTGCAGTCGATCAAAGTGGAAAAAGATTCGTGAACGAAAACGCCGAAATGTCAGTTCTCAACAATTACCTGCGGCAAGAAGAAAATACCGGGCAGTATTCTCAAATATTCGATTCAAACTACATGACACAGGCAAAAGACTGGCCGGGAGTTTTGGTTTCGCCGGAAGATATGAAAAATTATATGCCCGAAGAACCCGGTCCGTACAAAGGTGTATTTGAAACTTTTATAAATACATTTAAAGCGGATACGATTGAGGAACTTGCGAAGAAATTAAAAGTTGACCCGGCGAATTTAGCCGCGACGGTAAAAAGATATAACGAGCTTGTCACTTTCGGTAAAGATTCCGATTTTGGTAAACCGGCTGACCAGCTTCATCCGATAGATACGCCGCCCTTCTACGGCATACATCGAACGGTTCGTGTATCGGCGATTTGTTCCGGTCTTGTAGTTGATGAGAATCATCAATGCCTCGATGCGGACGGCGAACCAATAAAAGGTCTATATGCTATCGGTAACCTTGGCGGCGGTTTTTATGGCGGCCCGGATTATCCATTGACCATATTCGGTCTGTCCCTTGGCCGGTGTTACACATTCGGTTATCTTACCGGAAAGCATGTTGCAAATTTGAAGAAATCACAGGATAACACTGCCGCAATATCCGCCAGGAACTTTAAGGAGGAAGCATAATCATGTTCAGGTTTTATAAATCTCTCTGGGAAAAGTCACGGAACAAAAAATTATTCGTCCTAATCAATGTCGGTGTTGTCACAATTGTTTTAGCCGGTCTTACTACCGGCGGAGTGATTTGGCATGCACAACCAGGTTTTTGCGCGACCTGCCATACCCCTATGCACGAGTATGTCAAAGGATATAAAAGCGGCGATACATCACTCATGGTCACTCCTCATGCGATAGGCAAATCCATAATACATCCTGAAGATGAATCATTAATGGCCTCACAACATGCCAATGGTGAAAGTTCACTGAACTGTCTTGAATGCCACGAGCCAACAATTAAAGAACAACTAACCGAAGCTTCTCACTGGATTACAGGGAATTACTATTTCCCGCTGGACAAAAGAGATTTTGGAACAAGAAGCTTTTGTTTATCGGCGGAATGTCATGACGAAGCGGATATTATCAAAGCGACTGAAAACTATGGCGGAGCAATCCCCTTCAATCAGCATGACCCAAGGCACGGCAAAATGGAATGTAATCGTTGTCACTCAGTGCATGGTAAGTCAGTATTGATGTGCAATCAGTGTCACAATCTCAAACTTCCGGATGGCTGGATTGCGCCGTCATCGACAGGAACACTAACAAATAAGTAACTCAATCTTCGATTCTAAAATCACAAACCCTGAACAATTCTTCAGTGGAAGTCACTCCCTGTGCGACTTTTTTCAGGCCGTCCACAAGCATCGATTGAATTCCATTCTTTCTAAAGTGGTCACGGAGTTCTCTTTGATGTACTCCTTCTGCTACTAAATGAGAACTGTCCGTGTCAATTTTTGCCATCTCGAAAATTGCGGTAAGACCCTGATAGCCATATTGGTCGCATTTTTTACAACCCGTTGCACTATACAATTTCTCTGGAGCTTCCAATCCGCACTTTGCGTAAAGCTCTTTTTCCTCATTAGTTACAGGTCGTTCTACGGCACAAAATGGGCATAACTTTCTCAAAAGACTTTGTGATACGATGAGTTTTAATGAGCCGCCTAAAACATAATAAGGTACGCCGAGATAATGCAGAGCATCGACTGTTCCGGCGGCATCGGTTGCGTGAATTGTTGCAAGAACAAGTCTTCCTGAAAGCGCAGCTCTGGCCGCAACTATCGCAGAGTCACTATCCCTTATCTCACCTACCATGACAAGGTCGGGATCCATTCTGAGAATCGTCTGCAAACCTTCGTACATTGTGAAGTTATGTCTTTCGTCAACTTCGAGTTGTTGCGCGAATGGAAGATTAAATTCGACCGGGTCCTCGATTGAAAACGCGATTCTGTTTCGCAAATCCATCAATGACGCGAATGAATACATTGTAGAAGTTTTCCCTGAGCCGCTTACACCTGAAATAAGAATCAGGCCGCCCATGGAATTAACTGTGTTTGAAACTGTTTCGATATCTTTTTCGTTGAAACCCATATTTGAAATATCGCAGGCTTCCTGAGGGAAGCTCAATATTCTTAAATGAGCGGTTTCGATATCCTTCCCTGAAGGAACGATTGTAACACGAATATCGCGTTGGAGCAGGTCATCGGGAAACTTCAATTGTGCTTCCTGCGGTACAAAGGATTTCACAGAATTCAGCCCCGCCGCTGTTTTTATCTGGTTGATTAATTTTCTTCCTTCGGCTTCCGTGAGATTCTTTTTCTCATGGTTCAGGCCGTCAACGCGGTATAAAACAAGCATGCCGTCTTCGACTCTGTTGATATGAATATCCGTCGCGTTTTCATACACGGCGTTCCAGATTATCGAATTGAACGGCTCGGGA
>JAFGPS010000099.1 GCA_016936075.1 Sedimentisphaerales bacterium
AAAGTAAGCAAGCTCTTTGCAAACATATTGAATACAATGAGTTTTGATTAACTTACTGCGGCTTGTAATATGCCATAGCTTCCGGAAGAAGACTTCGGATATTACTGATTCTTGTAGCATTAGCCGGGTGAGTACTCAAAAGTTCCAAAGGCTGTGCACCACTGCTCGCGGCTGCCATTCTTTCCCAGAAATCAACCGCTTCATGTGGGTCGTAACCAGCCATCGCCATAAAAACCAATCCCAAATGGTCCGCTTCGCTTTCGTGTGTTCTGCTATATGGCAAGAGAACTCCTACCTGTGAGCCTAAGCCGTAAGCGATCTTGAACAGGTTTTGCGTTTGCTCCGGCCGTTCTTCTATAGCCTTTGAGAGAGCTATGCCGCCCATTTGCACAATAAGTTCCTGGCTCATTCTTTCTGCACCGTGTTTTGCAAAAGCATGTGCTATTTCATGGCCCATTACCACTGCAAGGCCGGTTTCTGTTTGTGTTACCGGCAACAGGCCCGTATAAACGACTACTTTTCCCCCAGGCATACACCATGCGTTTACATTCGGATCCTCCACGAGATTGAATTCCCATTCATAACCGCTCAGTTTGTCCTGTAAGCCGTTATTCGCACAGTATTGCTCAACGGCATTTTGAATTCTTGAACCGACTCGTTTTACCATTTGAGTTTGCTGAGTGTTAGTGCTGAGTTTATTAGCCGATAGAAACTCCCCGTAGTTTTGAAAACTCATCGAATTCATCGTAGAGTCCGGCATGATATTAAATTGCTTCCTGCCGGTAATTCCAACCTGAGTACAGCCTGATATTAACGAAATAATGCTTAACAAAACGATTAGATGTTTTTTATAAATTGTTTTCATAACAGTTCTTCCCTTTCATGCAAAATCATTAAACCGCATATATTAAAGATTCAGAACAATATTTTTGCAAGCTTTTTCATATATAATTTAATTTGCATCAATTTCGGATTTTATCTGGTTTAGGAGGTTTATTGCTTCTATTGGAGTCAGGTTGTTTATATCTATCGATGAGAGCTTATCCAGAATGTTTTTGTTTTTCTTGACGAAGAGGATTTCCTCGCTTGATTCTACTGTTTTGTGTTTTGAAAGATGCTCGCCGGTAGCTTCTTTCTGGAACGTGCTTTCAAGTTCCTCGAGAATTTCTTTGCTGCGTTCGAGAATAGTTTTGGGAATACCCGCAAGTTTCGCAACGTGTATGCCGTAGCTTTTATCTGAGCCGCCGGGAAGGATTTTATGTAAGAAAACTACTTCGTCCATCCACTCACGAACCGCTACGTTGCAGTTTTTAATATTTGAAAACAGTTCCGAAAGTTCTGTTAGTTCGTGGTAATGTGTTGCGAAAAGGGTGCGGCATTTAATTGAATTTGCGATATACTCTGTAATTGCCCATGCAAGTGACAAGCCGTCATAAGTGCTTGTGCCGCGGCCGACTTCGTCGAGAATTACGAGTGATTTATTCGTGGCGTTGTTGATGATATTGGCCGTCTCAGTCATCTCGACCATAAAAGTTGACTGGCCGCGCACGAGTTCGTCGGAAGCTCCGACACGTGTGAAGATTCTATCGACAAGCCCGATTTCAGCTTGCTGAGCCGGTATGAATGAACCGGTTTGAGCCATGAGAACCAGCAAAGCAACCTGGCGGATGTATGTACTTTTGCCGCTCATGTTGGGACCTGTGATAACTGTAATTTGTCCATCTTTATTTCCGAGTTGTGTATCGTTCGGAACAAACTCCGCTCCGAGTGTTTGCGCAAGAACCGGATGTTTTCCTTCGTGAATTACAAGACTGCCGTCATTTTTGATTTTTGGCCGAATATAGTTTTGCCTTTTTGCGAGATATGCAAGTGACGTAAGGCAATCACATTGAGCGATAGTTACCGCAAGCATCTGCATCCGGCTGATATACTGTGCTGCCTGCGCGCGAAGCTGGTCGAAAAGCTGCTGTTCCAACTCGATAGATTTATCCGCTGCACTTAACGCCTGAGTTTCGTATTCTTTGAGTTCTTCAGTGATATATCTCTCTGCGTTCTTTATTGTTTGCTTGCGAATATACTCAGCCGGGGCTTTATCCGCCGCCGAGTGATTTATTTCGATATAGTAACCGAAAACTTTATTGTATCCGATTTTCAGATTTGCTATTCCGGTCATTTCGATTTGTTTTTTCTGAAATTCTTTGAGCCATGTTTGGCCGTCTTTTGAAATTGAGCGAAGTTTATCAAGCTCTTCAGAAAAACCTGTTCGTATTACACCGCCGTCGCGGAGATGAGAAGGGGGTTCCGGCTCAATTGCTGATTCGAGCAAGTCTGCTAATTCATCCATACTGTCACACATATCCGAAATTTGTGCGAACATTTTACAATGAAACTTCTGGAGAATTTCGCGAAGCTTCGGAACCTGCCGCAATGTTAAAGCGAGGGACACAAGGTCACGAGGTGCAGCCCTGAACGTGCTTATACGAGCCGCGATACGTTCTGTATCTGCTATGTTTGAAAGAAGTCTTCGAATATCGAGAAGTTCTGTTTCCGAATTTCGAGCTTCTTCGATAGCATCCTGCCGCATTTCGATTAGAGTGACATCGCAGAGCGGCATACAAAGCCAGTTGCGAAACATCCTGCCGCCCATTCCGGTAATAGTTTCATCTATAGAGCCCAGAAGCGAGCCTTTGCCGCTTTCAGAGCGGATTGTCTGAAGAACTTCAAGACTTCGCAGGGAAACCGGGTCGATTTGCAGGAAATTTTTCTGTTCGATTTTTTTCAGACTTCTGATGTGACCGAGAGTGGTTTTCTGTGTTTCGTTGAGATATTCCAGAACCGCACCAGCCGGAGCTGCGAGACCATCTTCACCGTCAGAAATTCCAAAACCTTCGAGAGTCGCTGTTCCGAAATGTTTTAGCAGGCGTTGTCGTGCCTGATAAGGCTCGAAATACCATGCGGGACGGACGGTAATTGTCGCTTGAGTCAGTTGTGTTATTTCTTTTATGAGTTTTTTCGATTCTGCTTCGAATAATTCGCCTCGCATATCCGCTATGAGACATTCTGCGGGTGATAAGCGAATAATCTCGTCGAGCAACTTTTCATCTGCGATTTCCTGAGTAAAAAAATGACCGGTAGAAATATCAACCCAACTCATAGATGCAGAGTGTTTTGTTCCGAGACTTATGGCGCAAAGAAAGTTATCTTCCTTGGCGTTGAGCAGCATATCATCTGTAAGTGTTCCGGGCGTTACAATTCGTACTACATCGCGTTTTACGACACCTTTAGCGGTTTTCGGGTCCTCAACCTGTTCGCATACGGCTACTTTATAGCCGGCAACTATCATTTTTTTCAGATAGCCGTCAACCGCATGATATGGCAAACCAGCCAACGGAATTGGATTATCACTCTTACTGCGGCTTGTAAGTGTCAAACCGAGTACTTTGGAGCAGGTTTTGGCATCATCGTAAAAAGTTTCGTAAAAATCGCCCATCCGGAAAAAGAGTATGCAATCCGGGTGGAGCTTCTTAAAATGATGAAACTGCTTCATCGCAGGTGTCAGATTATTGGGATTTTCTTTCATTTCGACGATTATACACAGAAAGAATATTTTCTCAAGTTTAGAACCTCGAGTTTTAAATAGGTAGTGATAATTCTTTTCTCTTGACTAAATTCTTAAGAATTATATAGAATTTATGCAGAAACAAGAAATAATAAAGGTGATAAGAGCGTCTTATTAATAGGTGTTTTCCTGCGCTTCAGGCTAAAATACGGAAAGGGTAGTAAATGCGTAGAATATATATTGCATTAATAATTTCGTTGTTCTGGATTTCATTTGCTTCCTCACAGGATTACTTCCCACTGAGAGAGGGAAATCGGTGGGCTTATGTAATGTCCAACAATGTGCAGTTAACGGTTCAGGTTACAGGTTTCACCGAAATCGATGGTGTTCGCTGTGCAATTGTAGAATCTACGACTGACAGTGCCACAGGAACAGTGACCAGCAGGGAATATTTAGCCGTAGATACAGAAGGTTTAAAGGTGTATATTTCCCATGCTCAGGACCAGGAAGTTGTTTATAATCCGCCGTTGACTCGAATTAAGCTTCCCTTTGTTCAGGAACAGATATGGACATCGACAATCTCTCAGGCAGATACGGATTTAGTCACAACATTCGAAGCTCTCGGAAAAAAACAAATTCAAACAAACTTAGGAACTTTTCAGTGTATTGTAATCGGTTCGAGAGCCAATTTGCCGGGGCAGACATCTATGATGTCTGTAAGTTATTATGCTGATGGTGTCGGATTGGTACGTCAGGAAATGCAAATAGGAAATCAGTCAATAATTGCTTCTTTGAACTCGGCTAATGTAAAACCAACAGAAAAAATTGAAACTCCTAAACCTGCTGAAATACGATGTCCGAATTGTAATGCTGTTAATAATTCATCTGCGAAATTCTGCTCTCAATGCGGAACCGCTCTGAATGCCTCAACATCAGAAAATGTGCAGGAGGGAATTATAGTAGATGTCAATGAAGAAGCGACATTTGATTTATATAAGTCATCTTTGCGAAAGTTAATGTTTTACAAACCTCGAAACTGGAATGTAGCGGAACTTCAGTATGACAATGGAGTTAATGTAACTTCAATAGTAAGACCTGATGAGACGGCATTAGTCGTTTTTTTATCATTCCCTGAAGGTGAAGATGTCAATGACTCAGTGAGCCTGTCTGAAACCTGTATAGATTTATTCAGGAATAACATTCCTGATTTAGAAGGCGATAATATTAAAACTTCTCCAGATAAAGACCTGACGACAATGGATATAAGCTTTACTGAAGGGGACGCCAAAGGTATCGGTCATGCATATTTCTTTTATACGGACCGTATTGGTACAGCATATCTGCTTCTTGCGCGGGATGATATTTGGGAACAGATTCGACCGACTCTGCTTAATATTGTATCGAATATCGCATATTCAACACAGGATGTTGAACTTGTTATGAATATAGGTATAACTTTAGCATCTGAAAATTTAATAGCAGAACAGGAACAGATTCCGAATCCAGCGTTTATTATTCAGAAAGCCGGCAAAATTCTTCCCGAAGAAATAGAATTCGTTTCGTCCGGTCTTACTGATGAGTCGATTACACTTGAGATACCACAAGGCTGGCATCTTGAAGGAAGGTCATTGCAATTTTCACCCAGAGAAAGAGAATTATATTTTTTACTTACGGATGATGAGATTTTGAAAAATTGCGGTATGATATCAAAAAGTCAGATGATAGTTCCAACTCAGGTTACAACTTCAGGTGTCATAAATAGTACCTACCAGAGTCCGCCAGAGATATTAAGCTTTGTATTTAATTACGAAGATATTGGGACTGATATGGAGATTCTGGGTGAGATTCCATGTGAGCAGTTAAATACGGTATTTGCTAAAGAAGCTGAAAATATGAGTAAGCTGAGATATCAGGTTGACAGCCGCCTGATATACGCAAAGTATCAGAATATTGTAACTGAAAAGATTTTTCTGGGGATTTTCAGTGTGCAATGTATTACTATGCCGATGAGTTCAGAGTGGGAATTTTCTATAGATGGCTGCTGGGCACCGGAAAATGAATTTGGCGAATTTTTACCTTTGTTTTTAAAGATCAGTAAAACAATACAAATCACTAAGCAGCCGGCTCAAAATGACAAAGAAAAGGAAATCCAAATATTGCAGCAATTGAATCGAAATTTCCTTAATTCAATTGCAGATTACCCTCAGACATTTACCGAATATATTAAGATTAATCAAAACAGGAATTATACGAGTTGGATGCGGAGCCAGACAACACTTGGACAGGGCACATGGATAGCTCAAAACGAAGGGGCAGAAGTTTATCAAACAAATTCATGGGGAATTGAAAACAAATTAGATGACACTGACAATCTTCCCTATAATAAAGCCAGTTTTATAGATAGCCGGGAGCAAAAGGATTAATAAATCAGTCTTGTCTTTATTGCCCAATACTCTCATTCCAGTTTTTTACAGTAAAATCTGTCGGAACCGGATCAAATGTTTCGTCTTGTAGTGATGCATCGTACATAATCTGGCCTGAGTTTTTTATTTCGAATGTATCGCATGCAATGGCACCATATATTGTAACAGAGTTATGCAGAATAAATTCAGCATTTGGTGCGTAAATTACTGCGTAGCAATCGCTGCCGTTTCTTAAATCTAATGACGTGCAGTCTTCCATGCCGTAAATCTGGAGGTTCTTTGGAATTTCAGTTTCATTATTTATTTCACACGAATTTTTTCCTATTAAATCCCCATCTAAATACAGGGTAAGTGAAGCACCATCTTCGATTTGTATCTGGCTTGAATTACCAAGTGTAAGGTCACCTTCAATGTATAGTGATACATCATCGATAACTATAATATTATTGCCGCTTTTTAAATCAATTCCGCTATACTTAGCAGATTCTGATATTATAATGTCATTTTTGATTGTTCCACTGGATGGAAGCGAGATTAACCATTGAGGTACTTCAGGTAAAGCCAGTTCGTTTTTTTGTGACATAGCCATAGTGTCACCTTCAATTTCCGCCCCGTTTTTCAATTCTATCACATCATCAGGATTTCCACCGGGTCCTACCGCGACGCCGCCTTCAATTGTTGAAGAGCTGTAAAGTGCTACACTTCCATTTTTAGTGCTGTTTGTGCCGACCATAAAATTACTTGTTGCTGTACCATTATACGAACCCACTTTACCGGAATTCTTTAGGGTTATATATCCATCCGCAAAAATTGCTGTTTCAAAAGGAACTTTTCTTTGTAGGACGCATCTTACTGTTCTTGAATTTACGCCGTTTTTGCCGGTTGATTCTATTAAATAGTTACCATCTGGTTGTAATGTTGTAGTGTAGTCAAATATTGCATTACAGCTAATTAGCTGTATATTTGATTCTGCCGGCATTTCAGTGCCAAACCATGAATTTCCCTGTAATTTCTGTCTGATTTCGAATATGGCTTTGTTTAGTCCTGAATCAGCAGCACATCGCGCAGAAATTTCAGCAGTATTACGTATCACAAAAACTCGGTTTTTCACACCAAGTTCCAATAAAGAAACACCTATGCAAAGTAATAATAATACTGAAGCAAGTGCTAAAGGTAATGCAATTCCATTATTTCTTGATTTCGATATGGTTTTCATGTTCATTTCCAGTAAAGAAATACTATATAGCAATAATTATTATTCTTGTTTAAAATAGAATCTTTATTTTAAATTGGAGCTTACCTGATCCTGCAACACTCCGATATCAACAGAATTGAATGGCTCTAAATTTTTAATATCAGAATATACTATACTTTCATTCCATTTTGTTATAACAAATCTTACCCCTGGATCATAAATTGTAACATCCTTGAGTGCTGCATCATAGTGAAAATCTCCTCCGTTCTTAAGCTCGAAAGAATCGGCAACTATGGCACCATATACATCACCACCAGCATAGAGAATTACATCTCCATTAGGAGCGTAAATTGTTCCCGTCCAGTCAGATTTGGCTTTCACATCAAGGTATTGCGTTCCTTCACCTGTGGCAAATAATTGCAGTGTCGAAGCTTCATCTGGCGGAGCTTCGGTATTTATGCCGCTCCCGTTATCACAACTGATATTACCGTCAATATAAACTTTTAGTGTAGAGCCGTCTGCTATAACTATTTCACAATTATTTCCAAGATTAATATCTCCAGTTACATGTAAAACAACGTCACCACCAGTAATTTCCAGTTTTCCTATATTCTTGCCATTTTGTAAATCAATGCTTGAATATGTTCCGTTGTCTGATGGATCAATTGTTAATGTGCCACTCTTGACCGAAAGGGATGTCCCCATGTTTGGCAAAGCAGGAATAATTACATCAGGCAGAGGTTCTTTGCTCGTTGAGGCATATGTGTCACCGTTAATCTTTGCACCCAAATCTTTAATAACATCATTTGTGTTACCATTAACACCAACCGCAATATCTCCATCTACTATAACACTGTTATTAAGAACTATTTTATCATCTTGAGTGCTTTGTGTACCGATTTTAACGCCAAAATCAGTAGCTGTGGGATTCTTTGAATTATAACCATCAATAATTGTATCTGCTTTTAAGATAAGAGAATCTTTTGTCAGTATTGCATGATCAAATAATCCACTAAGTTCGAGAGAAGTTTTTATCATTCTCTGGGAGTTACCGGATTTACCTATAGAAGTTATCGAGTATCCGCCCGCAAGAGAGCCTGTTACTACGTAGCTATAGATAGCGTTGCTATTTGACAGACTGACATCATATGCCAATGGTATCGTGTCACTCATTAGACTTTTAGATGCCAGTTGTTTATTCATCTCGAACAGTGCTTGAGTTATGCCGGCATCTGCGGCACATCTGGCAACTAAACTGGAACTTTCCCTAAAAGAGTATGTTCGATTAGTAAAGCTCATACTGATAAGTGATGACCCTATAGTGAGAAGAATTATTACTACAATCATAACCAATGGTAGTACTGTGCCTTTGTTTTTAAGCTCAGATTTCTTTTTCATTTTATTTCCTTCTCATACCATTTAATCTTAAATTTTAATTATGGGCAATTGCAGAGGTAATAACGGTGTTTTTCTGAGTTCCATTATCAAGCACAAGTATCAACTGAACCGATCGGCCGACCTGGTGAAATGCACATTTCGAGACATCACCACAAATAATTTCACGATTTAACACAGATTTAGGTGAGAGTAATCCGTATTCAAGAACCATATTCTCATTTGATTGATAAAAACGCATGTATCTGTCGATAGTTGCTGAACCGTCGGAGTAATAATATACTTCAACTGATTGATTTTGGTCCCCAATGTAAATCTTTTCACCACTCGCTCTTCGCATAAGAGAGTCGAATTTTTTTCTCACAACATAACCATCCGTAAATATATCTGAATGAATTTTGTCATACATTGTAGACCAGCCGTTTTGTCCATCAACGATAACTGCACCAACAGCAAGAGATACGATAATCATGACAGTCATCGATACCATTAACTCAACAAGAGTGAATCCGCTTTGAAATAGTTGTTTTTTTTCAGCCATAATATTTCTTTTATTTTCTTAATAAGTTAAAGTATAAATTGTGAGCGAAAATGATTTATCCGCATCTTCGAACCCACCATTACCAGTGTCACGTTGTGCCCATGATATATTAGCATTTAATGCTCTCAGACCAGGTTGAAGGTCCTGCCACGATAATGTCGTATAATAACTTATATTATATTCGCTTCTGTCACTGTTAGTCCCAAGCGTAATTAAATAGTTTCCAAGTGTCGTAAAACCACTGGGCGCTGGTGAACCTTCGCTATTATTTATTATCAAGTCTGAACCTAAATTTGAAATCGGGTCATAATTAAGGTCACCTTCCAATCCGCGCCAGCTCTCGCATAAAAGTAATGCAATTCTGGATGCTTCGGTCATGGCAGTTGCCTTACGTGTATCCATTGCGGCATAATATCTAAAATTAGATGTTCCTATAACCGCTATTAAGATAATTGAAATCGCGATAAGAGAACTTATTAATGTTGCGCCTGAACGTTTGTATTTCATATTAATATTACGATTCACTCTTGTCGCAACACTATGAATTTTTTTATTATCCTTTTTAATCATGCTTTTTCCTTTAAGTTATTCCTAAGCTTCAAACAAAGTAATCGGCATAAATAATAGACTGGTTTATATGAAAAGTGTTCTATAACCTCCCTTTTTCGTGCTATATAAAATATAAACCGAAAAATTAAAAATACAAAAAATTATTTTTTTAAAAGTTTAATCTCGAATTTCTGTTTATTTTTTGAGATTTTATAAATAAAAATGCAATTCTTAATAAAAATAATGAGTTTTTTAATTAATTTTTTCTGTTTCGCTCCGATAAAAAGATTGAATAGATTTTGCAATCCCAAGAATGTGACAAAATGAAAATAAAATTAAAATTGTTCTCTATTTCTTCTAAACTCTCCAGATTAACATATCCGATATAGATAGTATTATTGATGTAATTGTTATTATTAAGGAGTTCATTATGCAGGCAACAATAGAACAGCGAACTGAGAGCCGGAACAGCGTATCCTGGCCTGTAAGCGTCTGGATGCCGGATGCAAACAGATTTTTTAACGGTCGTAGCTGCAATATCAGCAGAACAGGTGTTTTTATCACTTTACCTGTTACTACACCAATACAAGCAGGGAATGTAGTCGAAGTTAATTTCCCTCGTACCCAGACTTTAGCTGAAGAAAAGGGTCAGTATGCACGTATCAAAACCGGCCGCGTAGTTCGGATTGATCGTGAACATCTGCTCGATAATGCTGAAGTTGGCGTTGGTATTGCATTCAATTAATACTTACCTCTTATTTCGGAAGAGCAAAAATAGATAGATGGCTATCGTTTCGTTCGAGTTAGTTATTAAATTAACCTGAACGTACGGGGCAATGAAAAAGTGAAGGCTGACGGCTGTGGAGGGTCGTCAGTCTTTAATTTTTAAATAAAAATTTCATCAATTCTCATAAATCAGATATTATAAGACTCTACCGCATTTCTAAAATTTCGTGCATAAACTCATACCGCATGATAAAATCACGCCCGTGAAACAAGAAACCTTAAATAACAATATAGAAGTGAAGCAATTACAAATCCGTGATTGCGGCGTATGTGAATATCGAAAAATTCTCGATTTGCAGCATGAATTGCTCGACGGGCGGAGGAATAATCAAATTCCGAACACAGTAATAATAGTCGAGCATCCGGATGTTATTACATTAGGTGTACGCCAGAGTTTAAATAAACTTCGTGTCAGCCGGGATGAATTGGCAAAGAGAAATATCGATACAGTTCAAATTCGCCGCGGCGGAGGAACAACCGTACATAATCCCGGGCAACTCGTTTTCTATCCGATAATAAATCTGAAACAGCTATCATT
Organism: Sedimentisphaerales bacterium; assembly: GCA_016936075.1. Taxonomy (GTDB): domain Bacteria; phylum Planctomycetota; class Phycisphaerae; order Sedimentisphaerales; family Anaerobacaceae; genus JAFGPS01. The sequence goes on from JAFGPS010000099.1 coordinate 10,987, forward strand.
GGGCATAAGCGAATATATAAGAACCCTTGAGCAAATCGGACAGGAACTGCTTACGCAATTCGACCTGGCCAGTGACGTAAAAAAAGGCTATCCCGGCTTGTGGGTTGGTGACAAAAAAATCGCCTCTATCGGCGTAAGAGTCTCTAAATTCATAACTTATCACGGCATGGCGATAAACATCCAAAACGATCTCGGCATATTCGATTACATCGAACCATGCGGCCTGGATAACATTGAAATGACATCCTTAGCGAAAGAAACAGGCAAAGAATATTCTATGGAACTTATCAAACAAAAACTAACCGAAATATTGATGAGGCATTTTTCGTGAATCAGCAACAAGGAAAAAGAAGATTGCCGCCATGGCTCAAAACTGTCCTTTCATCTGATAATAAATTTAATCATACAGATGAGGTTTTGAAATCGCTCGGCCTGGAAACGATATGCAGTAACGCAAATTGTCCGAACCGGGGACAATGCTTCTCGAGAGGGACCGCGACCGTATTGATTCTCGGTAAAGTATGCACTCGAAACTGCAAGTTCTGCTCAGTCGCAAAAGGCAAACCTCAGCCGCCGGATAAAACCGAGCCGCTCCGGCTGGCGCAAATGGCGAAGCAGATGAACCTTAAATACATGGTTATAACAAGTGTCAACCGTGACGACCTTAGTGACGGCGGGGCGGGACATTTTCGCGATTGTATCAATGAAGTAAGAAAACAATGTCCCTATATGAGATTCGAAATTCTCACGCCGGACTTTCGTGACAATCAGCAGCAGGCGATAGAGATATTAGAAGAATGCCTGCCGTTCGTATTCGCGCATAACGTGGAAACAGTTCCGGCCCTTTATACAACAGCAAGAGCAGGGGGCAATTACCGCATGTCACTGAACCTGCTGAAAATAGCACGTGACATATTGGGTGACATTCATACCAAATCATCAATCATGCTCGGCCTCGGCGAAGAGGATTCCCAGGTGACACAGGTACTTAAAGATTTACGAGAAGTTGGCTGTGACAGACTAACTATCGGCCAGTACCTGAAACCATCGAAAGATTCGCTCGAAGTAGTAGAGTATATTACTCCAGATAAATTCGACTGGTGGAAACAGCAAGCTTTCGAGTTAGGATTCTCATGGGTAATGTCCGCACCATTTGCAAGGAGTTCCTACTTCGCTGAGCAGGAAAACACTGTTTCGTAAGATAGGGTATAGCGTTTAGCGTATAGCGTATAGATTAAAAATTCTACTGACTCCTGAATTTGGTATTCTGTATTCTTATTCTTAAAATTGGCTTTGTTTTTCAAGACAGCGTATAGCGTTTAGGGTATAGGGTTTAGTATCACATTTTCTACTGTCTTCTGTATTCTGTATTCTCCTTAAAAAATTGGCTTCTTGTCGCGGCAAAGCTGAAAGCGAAGACGGATGTTTTACATTCTGTTGTCTGCCGTCTTATGTCTTTGGTCTGTCACAAATTGGGTTTGTTTTTTTAGACAGCGTATAGCGTTTAGGGTATAGGGTTTAGTTTCACATTTTCTACTGTCTTCTGTCTTCTGTATTCTGTATTCTCCTTAAAAATTGGCTTCTTGTCGCGGCAAAGCTGAAAGCGAAGACGGATGTTTTACATTCTGTTGTCTG
>JAFGPS010000100.1 GCA_016936075.1 Sedimentisphaerales bacterium
CATGTAAATGGTGAAATGAAACTCAGGGAAATTGCTCGATTGCAGAATGTATCGACAAGTACTGTCAAGGGAAGATATCGATATGGACTAAAGAAACTTCGGTCGATTTTAAATGGGAGGTTACATTAAATGAGACCATCAGATAAAAATTTGCATAACGTTATTAAGAAAATGTTCTTCAAGGCAAGTCCTGAACTTGACAAGAATATCTGGCTCGAGACTTTACAGACACATAACGAGTTTCATGGAAAAGAAAATGAATCAGGAAAAATAAATGTTTGGAGAATAGCCATGAAAAATAACATAATCAAAATAGCGACCGCAGCTGTAATAATTATTGGAATATTACTTGCGATACATTATTCAGGTGGTTCGATAGACGTCTCAGGAGTTGTCTGGGCGGATGTGCTAAAAAAAATAGAAAACAGCCGAGGTCTTATCCTTCGGGTTACTGAAATTCCATCTGGTGATTATAGCATATTATACAAGACGCCTGAATATTCCCGTTCAGATTATTATGCAGAAGGTCAACTTGTTAGAACATTTTATGATAATCACGACTTAATGATAGCTACCTCTGTCTGGTATGATTCAAAAAGGTACATGTCACATCAATACACTCCCAATGATGGTTTTATGGAGCAGCCGGAGCATTGGCTAAATCCTATGTATTTAATCAATCAAATTCTATCCTGTAATTACAGAAAGCTTGAACCAACAATAATCGAAGGAGTGTTGTGTGAAGGTATTGAGACAACTGATCCTAATTTAATATTAAATACTGTGACTGAAGAAATGATGGAAGAAGAAGGTTCGAAAGAATTTGTTGATAGTCTGGAACTTCATATGAAATTATGGGTAGACTCCAAAACACAATACCCAGTTATGCTCGAGTGGAAAACAAAAGCAGTAATATTTGAAAAGGCATTGATAAATGAAAGTGTATCAAAGCAATTTCAGTGGGATGTCGATATAGATCCCAGTATTTTCGAGCCCAATATACCTTCGGACTACAGGGATATAGCACCACGTGCGTTGAGACAATAAATGTAAATATGATAATACGTCAAATTAATTATAAGCCGGGTTGAACAAGTCCGGCTTTTTTTATGCGCTTTGGTGGACAAAAAATAATAAAAATATCAGAAAAATCAGAATTCATTTGAACTTCTTTGAATTTTTTGCATCTATACTTATGTGTTCGGGATTTTATTTGGGTATTTATGGAATCAGAGAAACAAATTGAGAATATCGTAATTCGCTGTAAAAGCGGGCAAAGAGAGGCTTTTGAAGAGCTATTCGAGCATTATCAGCCCCGGCTGAAATACTATGTAAGGCGATTAAATTCGAATAGCGAGACAGATGATATCCTGCAGGATATATGGATGAAAGTTTTTCGCAAAATTCGTAAGCTCAAAGATAATAACTCTTTTGGAGTATGGCTTTATAGAATAGCAAGAAATGAGGTTTTTGGAAGGTTCAGGAAAAATGAAAAGTTTATTGAATTGCCGGATGAACAGGAACTTACCGAACACAGTGACGATAATCACGAATTTTCCGCCGAAGACGCAAAACACTTACATAATGCCTTGAATAAAATCCAGCCGTATCACAGAGAAGTCCTGACGCTCTTTTTTATCGAGCAAATGACTTATCAGCAAATTGCGGAAGTTATCGGTTGCAGTATAGGGACAGTCAGGTCACGAATATTTTACGCAAAACAATCTCTTCGTAAAGAAATGGAGAGTAACAATGGATAAAAATAAAAAATTATCAGAAGAACTTTTAAAAGCCGACTCTATAGATCCCGCAAATATCCCTGATTCCGAACACAAAATGTTCGAGCAGTTGCTCGATAAACATCTTAATTCAGGAAAATCAAAGCAGGTTATATGGAGAATAATCATGAAAAGTAACATAAGCAAACTGGCCGCTGCAGCAGTGATAATTATCTCAGTATTCATGGGTATAAATTTTCTTGGTGGTTCAAGTGTTGCGTTAGCCGACGTTGCTAAAAAACTTGAACAGGTTACAAACGGTGTCTTTAAAAAGACCACTACTACTTATTCGCTTAAAAATAACAATAAAGATGAATTTGATTCTTTAACATATTATGCAGATGGTGTTATGTTAGAAAATATGTATCGTGATAACAAATTGATCTATCAGGTATATGTTACGTTTTTGAAAGGAGTTCTTGTCAATATAGATCACCAGAAAAAGGAATACGGTAAGATAGAACTGAATAATGAGGATATACAGGAATTTTCTCAGCTTAGTCCGGGGAATATTGTTAATCTTTTACTGTCAAAAGGTGAATATAAAAGGATTGGAAGAAAGGCCGTAGATGGAATTCTTTCTGATGGTTTTGAATTTAACGACAAAAGAATAATGCTGAGTTTTGACAAAAACAATATCGAAGATGTCACTATTCATCTCTGGGTTGATGTGAAAACTGTTTTGCCGGTACGCTTCGAGATTAGTGGTATTGTTCAAAACACCTTAAAAGCTAATGTGATTATGTATGAGCCCCAGTGGAATGTTGAACTTGAGGATGATTTTTTTGAGCCGAAGATCCCTGAGGACTATATATTGCCTGAGGAGCGTGGTTATGTCGGAATAAATCTTCAGAATTGGCCTGATATTAAGGTAAGTCCCGGAATGCCGGCAGGAAAAGCCGGAATCAAAGATGGAGACATTATCTTAAAAATTAATGATAATATTATAACTGAGAGTACTACTTATTCTGATGCGATGGATATGCTTTGGGGAAAGATTGGTGAAAAAGATATCATTATTGTACAGAGAGGCGAGCAAACTTTAACTTTCGAAGTGGAAAAAGCTCCTTTGCCGAAATAATTAGTTTTCATTATTTTCCTTCATATTTTATAATAATCTGATTCTTATGGGTTAAAGTAAAATTCAGGAAATATGAAAACTTGAAAGGGAGAAACTATGGTTAAAAAAGCTCAATATCCAATTGGTTTTGCAAATTCACTTTCGAGACGGGATTTATTGAAAAAGGCGGCTATAGGTGCGGCTGTCTTTGGGGGTATGTCTGATTATGTTCTTGCTGATTCAGATAGCGTAGCCAAGCCGCCGGAGTATGATTTTCCTGTTGTTGATTATCATGTTCATTTATATCATGATCCCCAAAAGGCGGCTGATTTATCAAAAAGCAGAGGTGTCAAATTCGGTATAGTCGAACATACCGAACGTGGTTATAACGTGGAAGATGACACGGCTCTAAAGAAATATATCGAGACACTTAAAAAGTATCCTGTATATATTGGCTTGCAGCCTTTGCATGTAGGTTGGTCAAAGAATTTTTCCGTAGAGTTACTATCTCAGCTTGATTATGTTTTAATGGATGCTCTGACAATGCCGCAGGAAGATAGGAGTTGGCGTGCTATTGATAGTTCAAACTTTAGAGTCAATGATAAAGAATCCTTTATGAAAAAGTATGTCGATTTTAATATGCAAATTCTCACGACAGAACCGATAGATATCTTTGGCTGGACAACGTTTCTCCCTAAAGATATTGCAGAAGATTACGATGCTCTCTGGACCGATGATATAATGCGAATGATGATTGATACTGCTGTAAAAAAAGACATTGCATTTGAAATCAACGAATCCGCTAAGGTACCGAAATTAAAGTTCGTAAAAATGGCCAAAGAAGCAGGTGCAAAATTTACTTTTGGAAGTGACAGTCATCAAGGCATTCAAGCGGGAATAATGACCTATGGTCTTGAACTCGCAAAACAAGCAGGCTTAACCAAAGAAGATATGTTTGTCCTGAAACCCGATGGTAAAAAAGCTGTTCAAAGATTCTTTAAGAAAAAAGAGGAAACTTCTTAATCCTTTTTATTAAAGTGACTTTACAAGCTCAGTAAATTGATGGCCGCGTTGTTCGTAGTTTTCGAACATGTCATAGCTTGCACAGGCGGGACTTAGGAGAATAACGTCACCTGATTCTGCATACCTATTAGCTAATGCTACAGCGTCGGAAAGAGAATTTGCTGTGGTAGTTTTTAGTTTTGAGTTTTTGGTTTTAAGTTTTTCTTCAATTGACTTAGCAATTATTGGTGCGGTTTGGCCGATTAGGATTACGGCTTTGGTTTTATCTACGATTATTTCAGCTATTTTATCAAAAGGTAAATGTTTGTCGTGGCCGCCTGCGATTAGAATTATCGGTTTGTCAAATGCGTTGAGAGCAGTAATTGTACCTTCAGGTGTAGTTGCTTTAGAATCGTTGAACCATTGTACGCCGTTCTTGTCTTCAACTAATTCCAGTCTATGTGGTAATGCTTTGAAATCTGGAAGTGATTTTTTAATGCTTTCATCAGTCACTCCGAAATTTCTAATAATAGCCATCGCGGCCGCGAGATTCGAAAGATTTGCTCGACCAGGCAATTTATAACAATCCCGGATTTCTTGTGTGACATCATCTGCCGAAAATTTGATACAGATTCTGCCTTTATCATTTTTGTATTTTTCGTACCATGTACAAGCGATTTCATCTTCTGTATTAAAAATTGAAATTGCTGGATTATTTTCATTGAGTTTCTGAAACTTGATGATATGTTCTTTTGCGGTACAATATTTTTCAAATGTCCCGTATCTATCAAGATGATTCGGCGTAAGGTTAGTAAGTAATGCAATATCAGGTGCTCTTTTATATTTCGCCAATTGCTCGATTTGAAAACTTGATAATTCTATTACAACTAAATCATCTGATTTGATTTTATCCAGAGCGGTAAGAAATGGTTGATTTCCAATATTACCTGTAAGCCAGACAGTTTCGTAGTTTGTCACTCGTCGCTCGTCGCTTGTGTTTCTGAGAAGATGTGCTGTAAGTGAAGTTGTTGTACTCTTGCCGTTTGCGCCGGTGATTCCAATTGTTTTAGCCGGGCATAGCTCGAAGAAAATATTTATCTGCGACGTGACAAGTTTTCCCGATTCACGGGCAATTTGAAGGAACTTGTTATCTTCTGGTACGGCGGGATTTGCTATGATAATATCTGATGTCTCGAAATCTTCTGGTTCATGCGAACCAAGATGAAATTCGATATTTGATATTCCATAAAGTTCTTCAATAGAATTGCTAAGCTTTTGAGGTTGCGCCAAATCGGTAACAATGACTTTTGCGCCAGCCGAAGCGGCGAACTGCGCGGCATCTACGCCGCCTCCGAAGCGGCCAAGACCCATTACTACAACTGTCTTTCCTTCAAAATAAGTTTCAGAAGATGACATCCATGCTCACTTCCAGGCAAAAATGAAATATTAAAAATCTTATTCTTCTTTTGAAGCTTCGATAACTTTTTCAAGTTCTGCGCGAATATCAATATCCATATCTACGTCTTCTATGTGTACTATATTCTTTTTATCAAAAATTATTGCATATGGAACAGGTTTGTTGAAAGCAAGATCGTTATCAATATCATATATGCAATGTCGTAAAGTGTTTAAGCCGGACTTCTCTACAGCTTCTTCCCATTTACTACGGTTACAATCTGTACTCATTGCGACAAATACGATATCTTCATTGTCTTTATATTCCTCAGCAAGCGAATTGAGTTTTGATATTTTCTCCCGGCTTGGAGGGTATGATGAAGACCATGCTTCGATAACAGCAATTTTTCCCCACAATTCTTGTATTGAACCTGATTGGCCATCCTTCCAATGAACTTTAAAATCAGGGATAGCATATTCGACAAATATTTTCTCATTCAGTTTGCCTATGATAAAATCTATCCATAAAGTTGAATCTTTCTTCAGATATTTTGGGAGAAGGTTTATGCTGCCGCCGACATTTTTTATTAATACATTAATATCCGGTTGAACACCTTTGAACTCGAAATTTCCATTGGAATCGGAAGTGGCTTCTGGATAGTACAAATCAAATCTTGGACCTTCATCGTTAATCGGAATCAGCTTTATTATCTCATTCGAAAGAGGCTCTCCCGCTGAATTATATGTCACACCCTTAATAGTTACGTCACCATCTTCAACGGTAGTATCAAGTAATGGAAACTCAGCTTCGAGGCGATTAGCTTTCCCCTGTTCGATTTCGATAAAGCGTTTATCGTAAAGAAACTGTGACCTGGCATCAATGTTTTCTTTCGCTTGTAAAGATTGTGCCCACAGTTGAAAAGTGCCTTTAGCCAGTCCTTCAACCTTTATTACTTTAGGTTCTTCAATTCTTTTAACTACTCCGAAATCCATCAAAGCAAGTTTACCATTTCTCATAGCTTTTTTGGAAAGCATCAAAACCCCAGGAAAAACATCAATACCTTCTTTGGGTTTACTTATATCGTATTCGAGAGTTACAGGCATACCCGGTGAGAAAGTGACATCGAGACCATTTTTTGCTTCAAATGGATCCGAGCAATAGCCGAATAATTTATTGTCTTTAACTATCCATCCAATTACATATGATTCTCCTGACTTTAATACAGCTATCCATATATTATCTGTTCCTGGTACCTGTTTAACTTCCTCTGATGAGCCAATGTTCTCGAAGAAAGCACATGTGGTGTCATTTGCTGCAACGACTTTTGGTATACCGGGTAATGTTTCACCTTCAAGTTTCAAAGTGACAATTGCGGTTTCCTCAGGAGAATATTTACTTTCAATTTTTATATCTAAATTCGTAGGTGACTTTTCTTTTGGTGTACAAGAAAAGCAGAATAAACAGATTAAACAAAGATATACTAAAGTTTTTATATTCATATTATGAATACCTCCAGATTTATAAAAAAAATATCCGGTTAATTATATAATAAATATTTAGTTTTGTTATTTTTGTAAATCCTTATTGTACAAGATTTAGCATTAAAAAACAATCAAAAACATATTCTTATACATCGAGTAGAAAATCAGCAATCTTAAGTCGAAAATTCTTATACAGACAAGGAACATTAGCTATTAATTTTTGAGCCTTGATAAATACAGGCAATTCCAAAAGCTAATGGAGTGGCTGTAATATTTTTAAATCCTGTTTTTTGCATCAGGGATGAAAATTCCTTCATATTGTGGAATTCTTCAATACTCGTATTCAAATATCTATAGGCTTTCTTGTCTCCGGAAACAAAACGACCGATAAAAGGGACCCAAATTCTGAGATAAAGGATATAAAGAAATTTTATCAATCTATTCGAAGGAATAGAAAATTCAAGTATTAGAGCGGTACCGTTCTTATTTAACAAACGAAATATCTCTGAAAGAGTTTTTGGAGAATCTGGTGTATTTCTTATCCCAAAACCCATTGTGATTAGATCGTACGTATTATCGGGCAAACCGCTTGAATCAGCATCTGAACGAATGAGTTTAACTTTCTGTGACAAGTTGTATGCAGCAATTTTTTTCTTACAAATTGCCAGCATATTTTCAGAAATGTCCAGTCCAATGGCTTCCGTTATATTTGGATTTTTCCGTAAAATAGCAATTAATAAATCACCAGTTCCTGTTGCAAGATCAAGGATTTTCAATTGCTTTTTTTTCTCAACCATACCGGCAAGTCTGGTACGCCAGAAAAAATCCATTCCGAATGATAATATATGATTCAGCTTATCATAAACAGTTGCAATCCTATCGAACATAAGACAAACTGAATTCTTAGATGACTGTCTTGAGACAGATTCCATAATTTAAGGGTATACGGATTAGCGAATCATGGTTCACGGTTCGCTAATCCATTATTACAATTAAAGTTTTGTTTGCATGGCATTTGCCAAATCCACTTTGGCATCAATTACTGCCTGCTCAATACATCTTTTCCAGTCGTCCCCAAACTGCTCTTTATACTGAGGTTTCTCATAGGCATAAATAATTGAGCGTGAGGCATTTATCAAAGCTCCTGTTCCATCAGGTTTGCAGAACTTAATACAATCGGTTGCTGATGCACCCTGTGAGCCGTAACCTGGTACCAGAATCCATGATTTTGGATATTTGTTACGCAGTACACTTGTCTCTTGAGCCGATGTCCCACCTACAACCATGCCAACATTACTATATCCGCTTGTACCGATACGTTCCGGCTTATCAGCAATCTGGTTTACTATCTCAGCAACCTTTTCATACATTTTCACGCCTTTAGAGTCAGCGAAATCCTGGATATCAGTCGCAGAAGGATTACTCGTGCGAACAAGAACAAAAAGACCTTTGCCCTGTTCGGTAGCTGTTTTAGCGAAAGGTTCTATGCCGTCGGTTCCGAAATAGCCGTTAACTGTTATGGCATCCGATACAAGTGTATCTTCGAGTCCCGTAAGTTCCGGATTTTCAAGATGTGCTAAAGCATAAGATTCTGCTGTATGACCAATGTCGCCTCGTTTTACGTCTCCAATAATCTCCAAGCCCAAATCTTCAGCTTCCGAGATTAAAGCATAATATGTTTCGATACCTTCCCAAAAATATCTTTCGAAAAAGGCAATATTCATTTTTATAGCCGGTACCATTGGAGCGACGATTCTCATAGTTTGGGTACAAAAATCGAAAATCGCATCCACAGCGGCAGCGACATCAAATTCATCATTCATTTGGCGATGGTTTCTTATTGCTGCCGGTAGTCTGTTGTAAACCGGGTCAAGTCCGACAGTTAAACATGTTTTTTTAGATTTTACAGCCTCATAAAGGCGATCAGCAAAATGACTCGTCATTATATAAGTCCTCATATTTTAAAAATAACTTTTACAATACAAAGAAAATACTATAATCGGATATATGAATATGAGCAAGAGAGAAATCCCTGATAAGGGAACAGATTTACAAAATCGTAAAAAAAAGAAGTTAAAAAAATTGATATGTTGGCTTGCAATCGACTTATCAGTTGCATTTATTGTTTTTGCACTCCTTCTATATAAACCCAGCCAATATAATCCTGTTTTTGTCGAAACTGATGAAATAAGTTCTTCCCTACTAAAACTATATTCAGTTATTCATGATAAAAGCCAGTTAAACGACCCCTTTGAGATAGTTGTTACCCAGGATGCCCTTAAGGATATAATCAATCTTGCTGACTGGCCTATGGAATCAGAGGGCGTTTTACTATATTCCCCAGATGCTTTGATTGATCCGAACTTTATTGTTCTAATGGGTACTGCGGATTTTCAGGGTATGGAGTTCATTATTACAATCGAGCTGCAGGCAAAAATAAATGAACAGGGATTGATGGATATTAATGTTTCTAAAATCAAAGTAGGTGCGGTAAACGTGACGCCTCTGGCGAAAATTACAGCCCAAAAAATGTATAAACAAAAATTAGAAGAAATCGGGGATATTGATTTATATTCATGGCAAGCAAAAATTGCTGCTTCTTTACTAACTGATGAGGCAATCGAACCTGTTTTTGAAATTGAAAACCAGACTCTAAAAGTAGAAAAAATAACTATAGATGAAGGAAGATTGACCATAAATCTGCTTCCTATTTAAGTAATAAGCAATACTAAATGCTTAAAAAAATACTCTTTTAACATTAAAATTACATAAATAAAGTCTTTTTAGTATTAAAAAAGCGTTTTTTATCAGGACTATTAGTATTATTGGTAAAATGTACTTTTTAGCGGAAAATCCTTAAAAAATGTGAAAAACGTCAAAAAAGTTATTGCTCTATCTGGATTAGGCGATTATCATATAAAGTTCGGCTGTAAGGCTTTATGTTAGTTGCCATAATGATTTTATTTAATTTAGGTGTGAAATGTACTTAACAGGATTGTTGAATCGTGCAAAATAAGCGAACAAATTTTCGTTACCGCTTTTCTTTTTGCGCTATTGGCAGCTTGGAAATTAGAGTTTCTGCTTCAGTGACAGAAAACGAAATAGGTTGTATTAAAGGCTTTGCATTTTATGCAAAAGGAAATCTTTACCGGAGGCAGATGATGTAGTATAAAGGAAACTACAACCTCTAATCGTTTTGCCGATTGGATAAGATTTATGCCAATCGGTCCTTGTTTGAAGTGGAAACCGAGAAGGTTTCCATTTTTTGTTATGAAATAATAGATTAAGAGTTCAATCAGAAAGAGATTAGGACTATGAATCAGGAATTATTGAGAATTGTAGAAAATATCGCTCGTGATAAAAATATCGATAAAGAATTAATATTTGTTGATCTTGAAGAAGCTATGGTTTCGGCTGCGAGAAAACATTTCGGTTCACCTGAAATCGAGATAGAAGTACATATAGACCGTCAAACCGGGCAGATTGTCGCTTATAAGGATAAAGTCCAAATTGATATCAAACAACTTGGAAGAATTCCTGCACAAATTGCAAAACAGGTAATAATACAAAAGATTCGCGCAGGAGAAAGGGATAGTATCTATTCAGAATTTGTCCAGAGAAGAGGCGAAATTATCAGCGGCGCGGTTGTGCGATATGAAAGCGGGACATTAATTGTCAGCCTGGATCGCTGGACAGAAGGATTTATGCCCAAAGGCGAGCAAATAATGGGACAGACACATCGGGTAGGAGAAAGAATCAGATGTTTGATTCTCGATGTAAAAGAGACTTCTAATCAGGTTAAAATTATTCTTTCTCGTACACATCCTGATTTTATACGCAGACTCTTCGAACTGGAAGTTCCTGAGATTAACGAAAAAATAATCGAAATCCGTGCTCTTGCCAGAGAAGCAGGATATAGAACAAAAGTTGCGGTAAACTCTCTGGATGACAAAGTTGATCCAGTCGGTGCCTGTGTAGGCGTACGCGGCAGCAGGATAAAAAATGTTGTTGATGAGTTAGGCGGGGAAAAAATTGATATTGTACGCTGGAATGATTCTTCACAAGTGCTTGTTTCCAATGCGCTTATGCCTGCAAAGGTAAGTGAAATAGCTCTTTGTTTCGAATTGGGACGTGCAACTGTGGTAGTAGAAGAAGAGCAGCTTAGTCTTGCTATAGGCAAGCATGGGCAAAATGTCAGGTTGGCCGCAAGACTTACAGCGTGGGATATCGATATCCTTACTCCCGATGAGTACAACCTGGGCATTGAACGTCTTGCAAATTGTGTAAAAACAGTCGAAGGAACTGATGATACGATAGTCGATAAGCTAATCGCACTTGGTGTTATATCTATTGCAGACCTGGATGATGTAGGAGTTGAACCTTTAATAAACGAAATAAAAATTAGCCCTGATGTTGCAGGAAAACTTGTTGCTGCGGCATCAAGAGGAGTAGAAAAACTTTCTGAAGAAAACGAACACAGAGAAGCAGAAAAACATCTGGCTAAACAAGGTAAAATAATCAGCGAAGATCAGTAAATTTTTTATAAAGAATTTATGACTCGCTAAACTATAAATTAGTTGAAGTTGGAGAAATATTTTTGGCAACTACAAGAGTATATATTTTAGCCAAAGAACTAGGGGTAAAAAGCTCTGCTATTATCAAAAAATGTCAGGATGAAGATCTTGACATTAAGAACCATATGTCAGTTATATCTGCAGGTCTGGCGGCTACGATACAGGAATGGTTTTCCGAGGGGGAAAATGTAACCACAATAGAGACTTCAGAAAAGGTTGATTTGAGTAAGGTTCGAATCAAAAGGAAAAAGAAAGCAGCCCCTGTCAAAAAAGTACAGACAGAAAATGACGCTCTGGAAGTTACACAAGAAGGTGAAACTGACCAGGATATTACTGACGAACTCGATGATGAACAGGCTGAAACAGTTGATGAGCAGATAGACCATGAAACAACAATCGTTGAGGAGTCGGAACCACAAACAGAGGAAGAACCGGAAGAAGTACCAGAACCTGAGGTAGAACCTGAAGTTGAATCTGAGCCGGAACCTGAGCCTGAGCCGGAGCCGGAAGTAATAGTACCGGCAGGTCCTATTTTGGAAAAACCAGAGCCAGCCAGGTTGAGCGGACCTCAAGTAGTTAGAGTTGAAGCACCAGAACCGCTAAAAAGAAGACCCAAGCCGCGTTCAAGAGCAAAATATAACGAACCTATAACTGAGCCTTTGATGTACACCCAGGGTAAAAGTGAATCTTTTTCTCAGACCGCTGATAAAAAAACATCGCCCAAAAAGCGAAAAGATCGAACTCACGGCAGAAGACGCGACGAGGTTGAGGCGGAAGCACACAAGAAAGTCAAACCGGCTGGCAGCAAATGGCGGGAAAGAGATATAGAAGAAAGACGTGCCAGGCTTGATGCTGCTGGTGGCGAAGGTTTGCGTTTAAGACCAACACGTAAAATAGCTGCCAAATCCAAGCAGACACAATCTACGCCCTCAAGACCAACAAAAGTTTCGATAACTGCACCTATCACTGTAAAGGACTTGTCAGCAGCTTTGGGAATAAAAGCGATTGATATAATAAAAAAATTAATGCAGCAAAATATAATGGCTAATGCCAACCAGGTTATTAGTAACGAAGTTGCTGAGTTGATATCACTTGAATTCGACGTCGAATTAGTGATAGAACATAAAATTACTCTGGAGGAGCAAATAAAGCGTGAATTTGAAAAACGAGAAGGCAAAAACATCCAGAAACGCAGCGTTATCGCCGCAATGCTTGGCCATGTCGATCACGGCAAAACCAGCCTTCTGGACAAGATACGTTCTTCTCACGTAGCTTCAGGCGAAGCCGGCGGTATCACACAGCACATTGGAGCATCGGAAATTATCTGGGACAATAAAAGAGTGACTTTCATTGACACTCCAGGTCACGAAGCTTTTACTGCTATGCGAGCACGCGGAGCGAATATGACAGATGTTGTCGTACTCGTAGTCGCTGCCGATGACGGCGTAATGCCGCAAACCATAGAAGCAATCGCGCACAGCAAGGCCGCTGGTGTGCCGATTATCGTTGCGTTAAATAAAATCGACTTGCCCGGAGTTGATATAAATCGTATTTACGCCGAGCTTTCCGAGCATGGATTAACACCGTCCGAATGGGGAGGCGAAACCGAAGTTGTAAAAACAAGTGCAACTACCGGCGAAGGTGTTGATGAGCTTCTCGAATCTCTCGATTATATTGCTGAGTTGCTGGAGTTGAAGGCCGATGATACAATCCCTGCAACCGGCTGGATTATCGAAGCTAAGATGTCACCGAAACAGGGCCCGTTAGCTACTATATTAATTAAAGAAGGTAAGCTGAGTAAGGGAGATATTATATTTGCGGGAACTGCTTACGGCCGAATAAAAATGATGAAAAACACATACGGTAAGGCTATCAAAATAGCAACAAGCTCCATGCCGGCTGAGATTACGGGTCTAAATGATATTCCCAAGGCCGGAGATAGATTCTACTGTTTGGATGATTTGAATAGGGCCAAAGCAGCCGCTGAAGAAAATCAGACTATCGACAGGGAACATTCTCTATCCGAGCGAAGCCAGATTACGCTTGATAATTTATTCAGCCAGATAGAAGCCGGTAAAACACAAACTCTAAATCTCATTATACGTGCCGATGTACAAGGCTCCGTTGATGTGTTGAAAAAATATTTGACCGATTTAAGCACAGATGAAATTAAGCTTAGTATTCTGCACGCATCTACAGGTGGAATTACCGAAGGCGATGTAGTATTAGCGGAAGCTTCAAATGCGATTATCATTGGCTTTAACGTAGTCAGTGACGAACATGCGGCTAAAATCGCAGAAGCAAAAGGCGTAGAAATACGACTCTATAATATCATTTATCGCATAACTGAAGATTTGCAGAAATCGATGGTCGGCATGCTTGCACCTGAAGAGCAGGAAAAGTCCCTTGGTAGAGCTGTTGTGCGGCAAATATTCAAGATTTCGCGTATTGGTACTATTGCCGGCTGTTATGTAACCAGCGGCATAGTAACTAAAAATGCAAAAATCAGACTTATTAGAAATAATATCATAGTCAAGGATGATCTGGTTCTGGAAACTTTAAAGCATTTTAAGAACGATGCAAAAGAGGTAAAAACCGGACTCGAGTGTGGAATTAAAGTTGCAGGATTCGATGATGTTAAAATCGATGACGTCTTTGATTGTTATGAAATTATAAAGGTAGCAAGAACATTATAGTCGTGCGTATTGTGTCTTGCGTATTGCGTTAAAAGTAGTACGAAATACTCAATACTCAATACGATATACGCAATACGAATTATGAAAACTCGAAAGCAGGAAAAGGTAGCTCGCATAATAAAGGAATCTGTCAGTGATTGTATAGCAAATCATCTCAGTGACCCTCGCATAGAAGGACTTGTCAGCGTAACTAAAGTTGACATATCTCCGGATTTACGCAATGTTGATGTATATATAAGTGTTTTCGGCAAAGATGAAGCTGCTCAGAATAAAACTTACAACGCGATAGTACATGCTACCAAAAGAATACAATCTTTTATGGCTCATGATTTACAAAGTAGATTCTGTCCTGTACTTCATTTCAAAAACGATGATAATTTCAAAAAGACGCTGGAAACATTGAAATTAATAGACCAGGCCCTGAACCGTACAGGAACAGAGGCCGAGGCCGCAAGTGGGCTTAGCTATTCTGTGAACCAGTACGACCCAGACCAGCCAGATGATAATCCCGATACCCAAATCGAAACAAATGATGAAGATGGTTTCGATGATACTAACGAACAATAATAGCTTAATGAAGATTGCTAAATTAATTTTAAGGACTTATTAATTGATCCGCTGGTATAGTCCGGCAGAGGCATATATGAAAAACAGTAAAGAATACACTAAAAAAATATCAGCATTGTATCAGTCGTTAAAACGTAAAGGTTATAAGTTTCCTGAATTAGAAGTAAAATCTGTAGTTGATTCCCTGATTTACGGCATAATCAGCGAAAAGCTGACCGAAAAGGAGACCGAAGCTGCAATCAAAAGGTTCGATGACTACTTTGTTGACTTCAACGACCTTCGCGTTTCGAGACTGGAAGAAATAGCGGAACTCTTAGGAGAAGATAATTCTCAAAACCGGCAGATCGCTTTGACTATAACGAAAGTTCTAAACAGCATATACAACGAAAGTCATAATGTATCTCTTGAAGGTATTCAGAAATTAGGCAAGCGTCCAGCTCGACAAAAATTTGAGAAGATGGAAGAGTTAAGCTTGTTTTCAATTGATTATTGCATGTTAACGGCATTGGATTCTCATACTATTCCTCTTACTGAAACAATGCTCGAATATCTTAGAAGCAATAAATTAATAGACGAAGGAGCCGATGCAAAAGAAGCAGAGGGATTTTTGGCAAAGCAAATATCCGCTAAAAATGGGTATGAATTTTATAAACTCTTACGTCATGAAAGTGAAACTACTATTAGTCGAGCATCGAGCGTGAAGTCCGTCACTTCCGACAAGAGTCGAAAGAGCCATACGAACAAAGAAAAAGCTGCTAAAACCGTAAAAAAGGCCAAAACCGATTCAACCGATGAGATAAAAAAAGAAACTATCTCACCGGTTAAAAAGGCAAAAATAGTTAAAAAAGTAAAAAAAGCAACAACAACTTCAAAAACCAAGAGAAAGAAATGAAACCCGTGACTCGTGGCTCGTCGCTTGAAGTCCGAGACCCGAGTCCCGAGTGACGAGAGACGAATATGTCAGAAGAAGTATTAAAATTAGGAATTCCCGCGGGGAGTTTACAGAAAGCAACAATCGAACTATTCGGCAAAGCTGGATTTCACATTGCCGATTCTCAAAGAAGCTATAAGCCGCATATCGATGATAAAGAAATTCAGCTTGTAATGCTGCGTGCTCAGGAAATGAGCAGGTACGTGGAAGATGGTGTTCTTGATGTCGGGATTACCGGCTACGACTGGATAAAGGAAAACGGCTCGGATGTAGTGGAAATATGCCAACTGGCCTATAGCAAAGCGACAAGCAGGCCGGCACGATGGGTATTGGCTGTTCCTGAAGAATCCACAGTGGAAAAAGCTGAGGATTTGGCAGGGGGGATAATCGCTACAGAATTGTTGAATGTTACGAAAAAATATTTTGCTGAAAAAAATATAGATGTTAAAGTTGAATTCAGTTGGGGAGCAACGGAAGTTAAAGCCAGATTGGTAGATGCAATTGTCGAGCTGACTGAGACTGGTTCTTCGCTTCGAGCGAACAACCTTAAAATCATTGATACTATTATAAGCTCAACGACAAGGTTTATCGCGAATAAAAAGGCATGGGAAAATGCTGAAAAGCGGGAAAAAATAGAAAATATTTCTATGCTTCTTAACGCAGCGATTGAAGCTCGAAACAAAGTCGGATTAAAACTGAATGTGAAAAAAGAAGATTTACAGTCGATTTTGAATATTCTACCTGCTGAAAAAAGCCCGACTGTTTCCGAGTTGGCGGATTCTCAATACGTAGCTATAGAAGTTATTATCGAAGATGCAATCGAGCGTTCTTTAGTTCCTGCCCTGATACGAGCCGGAGCTTCAGGCTTATTTACATACCCCCTGAATAAGGTAATTCATTAAATCGTAGTACGTGAAGAGTCGTGCGTATTGCGTTCGACTCAATACTAAATACGCACAACGCAATACGAAATATTTATGTTAAAAAAAATTGCTATTTTAGGTTCTACAGGCTCGATAGGCACAAACGCATTGCGTGTAATCGAAGCTCTCGGTGATGAATATCAGGTATTAGCCCTGAGTGCTCATAGCAATATAGAACTTTTGGCCCAACAGGTTAAAAAGTACAAACCTGAGTTTATCGCGATAACCAATCCCGATTATGCTAAAGAAATCCATGAATTAGTTGGTAATAATGATATCGAGATTCTTACCGGACCTAATGGGATGGTGGAAATAGCCCAGCTTGATGAAGTTGACATTCTTCTTGCGGCTGTAGTCGGCTCAGCAGGTTTGCCTGCTCTTTTAGCTGCTGCGGAAAAAGGCAAAAGACTGGCCATAGCAAATAAAGAGCCACTTGTTATCGCGGGACAAATGCTTCTGGAAAAAACAAAAGAAAGCGGCGGTTCAATATTACCGGTAGATAGTGAACATTCAGCGATTTTTCAGTCTATGCAGTCCGGAAAACGTGAAGAAATCTATAAAATTATCCTTACCGCATCGGGCGGGCCGTTTAGAAAACTTTCTTCAAAAGAGATAGAAAACGTAACTCGTGAGCAGGCTCTGGAACATCCTACATGGGATATGGGTCCGAAAATAACCGTTGATTCAGCTACGATGATGAATAAAGCGTTCGAGGTTATCGAAGCACGATGGCTTTTTGATATGCCGGTCGATAAGCTGGACGTTGTGATTCATCCCGAGTCGATAATTCATTCGCTCGTTGAATTTGTTGATGGTTCTATTATTGCTCAGCTCGGAAAACCTGATATGTGTCTGCCGATTCAATATGCTCTTACATATCCGGAACGAGTTGAGGGGATTGTGAATCGTCTCCGTCTTGAAGAAATTGGCAATTTAACGTTTTTTGAGCCAAACCTGGAGGTTTTCCGCGGATTGAAGCTGGGTTTTGAAGTCGCTCGTACAGGTGGAACGACCGCTGTAGTGTTTAACGCGGCGAATGAAGCCGCTGTAGAGGAATTTCTGGCTGGGAGAATCAGATTCGTTAATATAGTAGAGCTTATTGAACATTGTCTGAACAAACATAGTAATAAAAATGACGTATCTCTTGAAGAATTGCTTGAAACCGACAGTTGGGCGAGAAAAGAGGTGAAAAATTACTTGCAGTCTGGCCATAAAAGTTTAATCTAATGATATACTATTCTTCGATAAAAGAATAGTTACTCGAAATGACTGGTTTTAGTAAATAATGCTCTAATAAGCATATAGCAAAATTGTCATCTCCGCAAGGAGTTCAGGGGACCTGAGTAAAACGAAGGATCTGGCCTGCTAATATTAAGCATGTTACGTTCATGACTTTTTATTTGATAACCAGATGCTTTGCTTTATTAAGATGATAATAAAGAAATCGGTCCTTTCGTTTTGTTTATATATTACATTTTCTTATAAATTTATTGAGGTTTTAAATGTCAAAAGCTGAAAAGAAAAACAGCCCATATATTCGTATTGCTATTTTTATTTTATGTATAGTAGCGATAGTTTTCTTTGTATTTAAAAATATCAGTGCTTTTGTAAACGTGCTTTTTGTTATGCTCGGATTTGGTGCTGTAATTCTTGTTCATGAATTTGGTCATTTCATTATTGCAAAAATATCCAATATTAAAGTTGAAGCTTTTTCAATTTTTATGCCGCCTATATTGTTTGGTGTGCAAAGAACAGAAAAAGGTTTTAAAGTAAGGATTTTACCTGAAATATTCCCCAAAAAAGGTGAAAAAGGTGATGAATCAAGTGAAGGAGCACTGAGCTTTATAATACCCAAAAAATGCAATCCCGGCGAAACAGAATATCGTGTTGGCTTAATTCCTTTCGGCGGCTTTGTCAAAATGCTTGGGCAGGAGGATGCTGGTTCGGTAAAAACCAGCGATGATCCCCGCTCTTTTGCGAATAAACCTGTTTTTACACGTGCGGCAGTTATAGCTGCTGGTGTTTGTTTTAATGTAGTAAGTGCTGTTATTATTTTCATGATTGCTTTTCTTGTGGGAATAAACCTTGCGCCGGCAAAAGTGGGATCAGTTATTCCTGATTCTCCTGCAGCAGTAGCAGGTATAAGAGCCGGTGATGAAATTGTAGAAATTAATGGTAAATCAAAGGACCTCGATTTTTCTGATATTGGAGTAGCCGCCGCGTTATCAGGAAAAAATGAAGAAATTTCTCTGACAGTTAAACACCCTGATAGTTCTGAAGAAGTATATAAGCTCATAGCAGAATTACGTGAAGGTGAGCAAATGAGGCTTTTTGGTATATTACAGCCAAATAGTCTTAATATTGCGAAACTCTCAAAAGATGATGCGAATGATTTATATGCAAAGACTCGTTTGCGCCCCGGTGACAAAGTTGTATCAGTTAACGGAAGGGGAATTCGCGGACATTGGGAGATGGAGGAAATAATTAGCAACTTGCTTGAGCCGGAAGTGAATCTATCGGTTGAATGTGCTGATGAAATTGTGTCAGATCAATCAATAAACACCAAAATTCCATTAAACATGAATGTTGTACAAAGTTCAGATTCAGGCTTAATGTTATGTAATATTTATTCGATGGTCCCCCGGTTAAAAATTGCGAGTTCTGAAATAGTTCCTGATAGCATGGAAAGTGACGCAGAAAATAGAGGATTCCTGAAAAAAATATTATATCTTTTTGTATCGGCAAAAGACAAGATATCTTCGCTTTTTAGTAAAAAAGAATTAATTGAAAAACCCGAGCATCCATTGCATCCTGGTGACATTATCCTGGCAATAGGCGATATTGAAAATCCGACCTATGAAGAGTTAACAGATATTGCAGCAGAATATAAAGATAAAGAATTACCCGTTAAAGTTCTTCGCAAAGACGCTGATGGTAACGAACAGGAACTTACTGTGACAGTAACGCCAAAGCAGCCGGCTGGAAGTAAGAAGGTTTTAATAGGAATCGTTCCAGTTCTCGACGCCGCTCATCCGGTAGTTGCTCAAACTATAGATGTTGGAGATGATTTGCAAAAACTTGAAATACCTCGCGGTGCAGTTATAACAGCCGTTGACGGAGTTCAAGTTAATAGTTTCTACGATATAATTAGAGAAATCCGAAAATATCCGGGTGAAAGAATCACTCTTAACTGGCGCATAGACAAAGAAATTGCAGGCAATGTTGCAATAAATGTACAAGCTGAAGATCAAAAATTAATTACCCCGAGGTCTTCTTTCGCAGTGAATATTCCTTTTGGAATGTTGAAAGAATCATACAAAGCATCTGGTCCATTTCATGCCGTTGTTATGGGATATAGAAAAACTGTCAATTTTATTGCACAGACATATGTTACACTAAGACGGCTTGTTACTGGTATGGTCAGTCCACAAAATCTTATGGGTCCGGTTGGTATTATGAGAATCAGTTACAGGATTGTTGCCGACCAGCCGCCAATTTATTACGTATATTTTCTTGGACTGATAAACGCTGTTATTGCTGTTTTCAACTTTTTACCTGTTCCGCCTCTTGACGGAGGTTTGGTTCTGCTTTTAATTATCGAAAAAATAAAAGGTTCGCCAATCAGTGAGAAAACTCAAACAATAATAGCTTATACAACATGGACATTAATACTGACGCTCGTAATTTATGTAACATTTAACGACCTGACAAGGCGAATGTAAGTTGTAGTTGTAGGGTGGGATTCTACCCAACTATTTATTTGACACAGAGATTCGGTGGATTAAGCCCCACCCGACAGAAAGGATTCGAAAGTGTTGGAGTTGCTTGAAAAATTGTCTTCTCAACAATATCACAAAGATATATTTGACGCTTTAAAAAAACAGGACGAGCAAATATACCAATTAATAGTCAAAGAATACGAGCGGCTTCATAATACTATACAGTTAATAGCAGCAGAGAATCAGTGTTCACAGTCTGTATTGGCGGCTCTTGGCTCAATTGTTCAGAACAAAACAACCGAAGGATTCCCGGGTTCGAGATTTCACGGCGGCTGTGAAGTTGTCGATAATATAGAAAATATCGCCGCGGCCAGAGCAAGAGAAACCTTCGACGCTCAATATGCAAATGTCCAGCCTCATTCAGGGACAAACGCAAATCAAATAGTTATAACAGCATTACTCGAAAGAGATGATACGATACTGAGCCTGGGGATGGACCAGGGAGGACATGTATCACATGGCGCAAATGTTGCCTTTAGCGGGAAATTCTTCAAAGTACATAATTACAGTGTTAATAAATCTAATTACCTTCTCGATTATGATTCTATTAAAGCTATGGCAATAGCTTTCAAGCCAAAACTGATTATTTGCGGAGCGACTGCATATTCGAGGACGATTGATTTCAAAAAATTCAGGGAAATTGCCGATAGAGTCGGAGCTTATCTTCTGGCCGATATCTCTCACATAGCGAGTCTGGTAATAGCGGGTGCGCATCCTTCTCCTGTTAACCATGCTCATTTTACGACAACAAGCACATATAAACCCGGCGGACCAAGAGGTGGCCTCATACTGATGGGACATGATTTCGACAGGACAATAACGATTGGTGACAAAGAAATACCCCTCTATAAACTCCTGGATAAAACAACTTTCCCCGGAGTTCAGGGCACACCATATTTAAATAATATCGCTGCCAAAGCAGTATTTTTTAAGGAAACTCTTTCAGAGAAGTATAGAGCAAGACAGTTCAAAATAATTGAAAATGCAAAAAGACTTGCAGGCAATCTTGCTGGTTTAGGTTATGATGTTTTAACTAATGGAACTGATAACCACATGGTCCTTGTTAATATCAGCAATTCAATTGAAGGTTTAACGGGACTTATTGCTCAGCAATCCCTCGAAGATTGCGGCATCATTATTAACATGAACAAACTTCCATACGATGATAAAAATGCGAAAATCACCAGCGGCATAAGGTTAGGTACACCTATTGTCACGAAAAACGGGATGGGAAATGAAGAAATTGATACAATAACAACATTGATAGATACCGCCTTGAGAAAAGTGAAAGTAATATCCGATAGAAAATATGAACTCGATGGTTCAGTGAAAGAAGAAATAAAAGAAAAAGTTAAACAAATATCAAGCAGGTTTCCACTTCGATAAAAAAAATATTGTAGGGTGTGCTGTGCACACCATTCCTTAATAAAGGTGTGCACAGCACACCCTACCAAAAAAATGTTTAGCATAATAATACCAACTTATAACGCATCTAAACATTTACCTTCTTTGCTCAAGTCCCTCCAATTGCAAACAATCAAGGATTATGAATTGATAATAATCGATTCGTCTTCTACTGATAATACAATCGAAATTGCTGATTCTTATAATGCTTGCGTAATAAAAATTGATAAAGAAAATTTCGACCACGGCTCAACAAGAACAATAGCGGCGAAAAAAGCTCAGGGAGAAATAATAATCTTTCTAAGCCAAGACGCAATTCTTTGTGATGAAAACAGTATAGAATATATCACAACGCCTTTTAATAAAGATGAACAAATCGCCGCTGTTTTCGGAAGACAACTCCCAGATAAAGATGCTTCCATTTTTGCGCAGCATTTAAGACTGTTCAACTATTCTGAAAATTCATATGTAAGCGAGCTTTCTGATAAAGAAAAACATGGCTTGCGAACGATTTTCTTTTCGAATTCCTTTTCAGCATTCAAAAAAACAACACTTGAGGAAATCGGTTTTTTTAAGGAAGGTTTAATTTTCGGCGAAGATACATATACCGCGGCTAAACTGCTTATGAATAATAAAAAAATCGCTTATGCTTCTTCTGCAAAAGTATATCACTCTCATAATTACACGATTTCTCAGGATTTTCGGAGATATTTCGATATGGGGGTATTTCATCAAAAAGAAAACTGGCTCTTGAAGGAATTCGGGAAAGCGGAAGGGCAGGGCATGAAATATATCAAGTCGGAATTCGCTTTTATTAAGAAAAACAAAAGGCTCTATTTATTACCTGAATTTGTTGTGAGAATATTCGCGAAATATCTTGGATACAAAATGGGCCGTTATTATAACGTTTGGCCAAAAAGCCTGAATAAGAAAATGAGCCTGAATCGTTCGTGGTGGGAAAAATCTTATTGAGTGACTTTCTTGAAAATTAATATTTCTTTTTTCTCTTTCTTGCTTTCTGAATTAAAAACCAGTTCGAATTCTTCTCGTGAATTTTGAACCTGTTCACTTTCTTTTTTCTTAATGATTTCGACAAGATATTGAATTTCCTGTGGGACATTTTCATCGATTATTTTTATTCCGATACGTTCTGCATAGAAACTAATACGATAGTCCGGGACGCCGACTATTGCCGAGTGTTCTGTATTTTCTTCGAGCCATTTAGCCGCTTCGCGAAAAACGAGTTTGTCAGAATGCAGCGGTGAAAATAATTTCGGAATACATATCGCAATCCCAATCGTCATTAAAATTGCAAACCAGCGATGTGTGTGTTGATAACCTCTGGAATATTTTGTATTGAGTAATGTTGCCAGAGCCTGTAAGCCTGTTGGTATAAAGAAGATTGTAAAAACTACAAGCGTTAATGTGTGTCTGCCGCTCATGTAACCATGCGAGCAATGCAGCCAAATCATCAGGGGGACATTTATAATAATAAGAGAAATAATAAAGAACTGTTCCGGTTCGAGAAATTTCTTCTTTTTGAAAAAAAGGTACAGGCCAACAAGATATGGCACAAGGAAAACCCACATCAATGTGTCACCTATATTTTCAAATATCTTCAGGAAAGCTTCTGCTATATCTGAAGGAATCAATTCCGCATTGTAATTATTTAGGTACGAAGTGTCTTTGCTTTCAGAGTTTTGAATCGAAGAAAATATATCGAGGCTCTTTTTGGGCAGGATAGCTCCTTTGAGTTTCATATAAGGAGTCACGATTATTAAAAATATGAAAATCATTGAAACCAAGCCGATAACCGCTCGCGATATATTCAGTGTTCTTTTCTTCCAGAATAATTGAAGTATGAGCCAGGATGTTCCATATATAATAATCTGCGCACCTTCGGGACGAACAAGATACGCCAGTCCCGCCGCAAGTCCTGCCAAAGTGAAGAACCACCACTTCCCATATTTTGCACCATAGAAAAGCAGGAGCATTCCCATCGCGATAAAGAACATGTTCGGCCAATCGCTCAGAGCGTCACTACCATATTCGGCGGGTTTGGGAAGTAAGATAAGAATTAAAACTCCCCACAAACTTAATCGCGGCCCGACAAATTTCTTGCCCAGAAAATACAAAACAATAATTGTAAGAATTCTACATAGAAGAGCCGCTCCCTGTGCAGAGTAAATAAATAGAAATAACTGGTTTGTTTTGTAGAACATGCCTATTATTTTCGAAGTTGCTAAAATTAGTACCGGGTAGCCAGGGTGCTGATATTCCTGAATCATTGTTTGTTTGGGTGACGTTCCGAATTTTTGGGCGTACTCGATGAATATCGTACTGTCTTTCGATATTACGACTGTAGTTGTAATCAGGAACAGGCCAATAATCATCGCTATTAAAAAAAGGAACGTGACATTGATAATGTCCAGCTTTATTAAAGATTGTTTTGAAATGTCCTTAATGAGCATTTTCTCCTTTTATCACATGCCAGGGCGTTTTTATCAAAATCCACAAATCCAGTGCAAACGACCAGTTCCTGACATAATACAAATCATAAACAAGTCTTTTCCGGAGTGATGTGTCGCCACGGTAGCCATTTATCTGTGCCCAGCCTGTCATTCCCGATTTTACTTTGTGCCTGAGCATATATCTCCAGTATTGCTCCGAGAATTCCTTCACAAAGCTCGGGCGTTCAGGTCGCGGTCCGACAAGACTCATCTGACCTTTTAAAACATTAAAAAGCTGCGGCAATTCATCGATACTTGTCTTTCGTAGAAAGGCACCGATTTTTGTTCTTCTTGAATCATTTTTTGTTGTCCATTTTGGGCCACTCTCTTCGGCGTTTTCTTTCATGGTTCTGAATTTATAAATATTAAATTCCCTCTGGTCCATTCCCACTCTGCTTTGTTTATAAAGAATCGGTCCTTTACTGCTGAACTTAATTAGCAAAGCAATAACGAGCATTGGAATAGAAACAATAATCAATATTATTAAAGCAATAAGAAAATCGAAAATGTGTTTCAATATAATATTGTGTCCGCTTAAAGGTGATTCGCCTGCTGAAAACAAAACCTGTGAACCGATAGGGACAACCACAGGATTGCTCAATGATAGAAGATTGCCCCAGTCTGGTATGATTCGTACTGTCACGCCAGCGTTTTGAAGTGACTCGAGAACAGGGTAAGCTCGCTGTGCTTCGTTTCCTCCTAACGCGAGATATACTTCATCGATTTGTTTTTCTTTGACCAAATCGAGAGTTTTATCAAGCGATGCATAAACGGGACATCCGAACAATTGTTTTTGAGAATTATCTGTGTTGTCATCTATAAAAAATGAGCATTTTAATCCGAGCCAGTTCATTTTCCTTATGTCACTTACTAACTGCTGTGCTTTCGGGCCCGTTCCAATTACTGCGTAATGTCGAAGGTTGTATCCTTTTTTGCGAAGGTTTCTCACGATTGACATTGTGAATAAATGCGAAAAAGACAAACCCAGAAAAAGCATCGGTACAAAAAGCGCCGAAAGAATTCTCGTATAAGGAGCATCACCCATTATTGAAAATCGAGTGCCCAAAGTGCTATATAAAAAAGTGAAAACGAATAAGCCGCTCAAAATACTCGCTTTAAGCGTATTTGCGAACAGTTGAAACATGTTGTGAATACGCTGCGGCTTATAAATTCCCGACCATAAACACGCTATGTAGCAAAGTAATATGATTGGTAAAGTTAATAAAAAATGTTTGCTGAATTCAGGTATTCCCCGCTCTATACTGAATAGTCCCGAATAGAACCTAACAAAATAGACAATCATCCAACTCAGGCCGATAATTATTATATCGACTACTGAGCGAAGCATAGAAACAAATGCTGCATGTGTTCTTAACATTAGATTCCGTTCAAAAACAAATCTTATTCTTGCTACAGATTGATATTATTTGCTTAAATCCATTTCTTGTCAAAAGATTTAACTTGTATGTATACATAGTAAATCACGACTTTTATAAAATTCATTACTTTAAGGTGTTTTTTTGTGAATTTTGAAGAAAACGTTGTTCGAAAAAGAAGTACTTGACCATTCAGAATTATTTGGTTAGGATTATTTGGTTTTATAGGAAATGCAAATATTTTCTATATAAAAGCTGATAATCGAAGTTCCTATTTATGAAAAGGAGAATGGTCATGAGCAGGCAAATCACCCTCAAAATTGTTTTAAGTTTCATCTTTATCTCAGTATTTTTAATAACAGACGGAACCTGTTTAGCTCAAACAAGCTCGCCTGCGGTTGGCAGCGAAGAGCAGCAAGTCTATCCAATACCACCGGAAGGTTTTGACCAGGCTCGCGATGGAATTGAAAAAGGTAAACTTGAAAGAGTTGACTATGACGCAACTGCCGTAGCTGAAGGTTTAAAACGCTGGATGGAAGTTTATACTCCCGCTGGCTATTCCACTGATAAGAAGTATCCCGTGCTATATCTGCTCCATGGTATAGGTGGTAATGAGACACACGAATGGACCGGGATGGGCGGACACCAGGGGAAAGCGGCTGTTATTCTCGATAACCTCATCGCAGATAAGAAAATTGAACCAATGATAGTCGTGTTTCCAAACGGCAATGCAACAACAACCAGCACTGGACGTGGTGACAATGCCGGCAGAGGTGGACAAGGACGCGGTCGTCGCGGAAACGCTCCTGCAGCCGGACCAGGTGCAATGGCGCCTGTAACTCCTAACGGTATGTTTATGGCGGCGATGGCTGGTGGTGAAGCCGCAGGTCGTGCAAACACTCGCCGAGGAGCTGGTGCTCGCGGTGGTGCTGGAATGGGCGGTCGTGGCGGCATGGAAGGCTGGTACGAGAATTTTACGAACGATTTACTTAAGGATATCATACCTTATATCGAATCGAATTATTCTGTATATACAGATTCCGAGCATCGCGCTTTAGCGGGCCTTTCAATGGGTGGTATGCAAACACGTTCGATTGCACCGGCTAACATTGATAAATTTGCTTATATTGGCGTTTTCAGCGGCGGCACAATCACACCGGATAATATCACCGATATGGATGCATTCAAGAAGGCCGTAAAACTCGTGTTCATGAGCTACGGTGAACGCGAGGGCGGCTCAGCCAATATCAAGGCCGCAGTCGAATCTATGGAAAAGGCCGGTGTTAATAGCGTAGGTTATATCTCAGCGAACTCCGCACACGATATGACAAGCTGGAGACGCAGTTTATATTATTTCACTCCACTGCTTTTCAAGGATTAAACGATAGAAAAAAACTGTGTCAATGTGACAAAAAGATATGATAAAAACTAAATAATTTTGGAGGTTATGAAATGAATCATAAGCTTATAATTATCGTATTAGCAGCAATAATATCATGTGGAATCTGTTTCGCTCAAACGGACCAGCCTACAATAGCTGATGACTGGAAGCCTTCATCGCTGAACCAGTTCGGTGAACAATATCCCCAGGTCAATTCGCAGGGTTATGCCCGATTTCGCATTGTTGCACCACAAGCACAAAATGTTAGTATAAACATAGGCGGAACCCAGCTGACAAAAGGCGATGACGGTGCATGGACAGGTACAACGGCCCGGGCATTAGACGAAGGTTTTCACTACTACCATCTAACAATTGACGGTGCGACTGTTAACGATGATGGTACCTTGACTTTCTACGGTTCTTCTCGTTTGGAAAGCGGTATTGAAATCCCGGCACATGATCAGGATTTTTATACCATAAAAGATGTCCCGCACGGACATATTCGCCAGGATCGTTTTTATTCCAAGAGCACAAGTGCATGGCGAAGAATATTTGTTTATACCCCGCCGGAATACGATAAAAATACATCTGCTCGCTATCCAGTGCTGTACTTGCAGCATGGCGGCGGCGAAGACGAGACCGGTTGGCCCATTCAGGGATTGACTGATATAATCATGGATAACCTGATTGCTGAAGGTAAAGCCAAACCCTTTATTATAGTTATGGCAAGCAGCAGCGCCGGTGGCGGCGGTGCACGTGGTGGTGCAAGACAAGGTGGTATGCCTGCTCGTGGTGCAGTTCGCGGAATTCCTGGTGCAGCTATGGCTCCTGCTGCAGGTGCTCGTGCAGGTAGTCGCGGCGGAATGATGGGCGGCGGAGCTGGCGCACGTCGTGGTGGCGGCGGTCGTGGTGGTATGAGTTTCAACTTCGACGCTTTCCAAACAATTCTAATCGACGAGATGATACCATATATTGATGCAAACTATCGCACTCTTGCAAATCAGCCGAATCGCGCTATGGCAGGTTTATCTATGGGCGGTATGCAGACCAGAACTATCACATTAGCCAATCTTGACAAGTTCTCTAATATAGGTATATTCAGCGGCGGCAGCATATCTATGGATGATGTCAATAATACTCCCGGTTTCAAAGATAAGGTTAAATTGGTATTTGTTGGTTATGGCAGTCGCGAACTCGGAAACCGTGTTGGCGGTGGTGTTGGCGGCGATCCCAAGGAGAACGCTGAAGCCTTGAAACAAGCTGGCATTAATAGTGCTTTCTATGTTTCAGAAAATACCGCTCATGAATGGTTGACATGGCGACGAAGTTTGTATCAGTTCGCACAACTTGCATTTCAGGATTAATAATTAATTGGTATAAAAGAGTTTTCGATTTTAGTAATAACATTAAGTAAGGAGAATATCGAATGAGACAAAGACTATTATTTATCATTGTTACAGTTGCATTAATTGGAGGAATCTGTTTTGCACAGGCCGACCAATCCACGATAGCGGATGATTGGAAGCCTTCGCCTTTGAACCAGCTTGGCCAGGAATATCCGCAGGTTAATTCACAGGGGTACGCTCGTTTTCGTATTAATGCACCTGGGGCTCAAAGTGTAAGTGTAAGCGTAGGGCGGCTCAGTCTCACAAAAGGTGACGACGGCTACTGGACAGGTACAACCGCACAGCCGCAGGACCCGGGCTTCCATTACTATACAATAACTATTGATGGAGCAAGTGTACTTGATCCGGGAACTAATACTTTCTATGGTTCTTCACGTTTGCAGAGCGGTATCGAAATACCCGCCGAAGATGAAGATATCTATGCAGAGAAAAATGTCCCGCACGGTGAGATTCGCTCGAAATATTATTTCACAGAAGCCGGCAAACAACGTCACGCTTATATCTACACTCCTCCGGGATATGATAAAAATACAACCACTCGTTACCCGGTACTCTATCTGCAGCATGGTATGGGCGAAGATAGAACCGCATGGTCCATTCAAGGGCGTGCCGGTTTCATTCTTGACAATCTCATTGCAGAAGGAAAAGCCAAACCTATGATTATTGTCATGGAAGATGGCGGAATCGCCGGTGGCATGATGGGCGGTATGGGCGGCGGTAACCGCGGTGGAAGAGGTGCAGGCGGTCGCGGCGGCAGAGGACCCGGAGCGGCAAATATGAATTCAGTACAAAATCCGGGTAGCGGCGTTTTCGCACAACCTGCCCCAGATGATGCAGCAGGTAGAGGACAGAGACGCGGCGCAATGGGCGGCGGAGCTGGTCGTGGTGGTTTCGGCGGCGGCATGATGGGCGGCGGAGCTGGACGCGGCGGCTTTGGCGGCGGCATGATGGGCGGTGGAGCCGGTGGTTTAGGAGGTTCTTTCGTTCAGGAAATCATTACTGAAGTTATTCCAATGGTTGATGCAAATTATAGAACAATTGCCGACCGTGAACACAGAGCAATGGCCGGGCTTTCTCTCGGTGGAACACAGACTTATCAAATTACACAGGAAAACCTCGATAAATTTGCTAATATTGGTATTTTCAGCGCACCTTTCGGATTCCCGGGAGTTGAAACAGGTTATAACGGCCTGCTTGCCAAACCAGATGAATTCGCAAAACAGGTCAAAGTTTTCTTTGTTAGCATGGGCTCCAAAGAAGGTGCTTCTACAGGTAGCGGTATCCATGAGCAATTGGAACAGGCCGGAGTCAAACATGTATATTATGAATCTCCAGGTACAGGCCATGAATTTTTAACATGGCGCAGAAGTCTTAACAGATTCACTCAGCTTATTTTCCAGGATTAATAAAATCTGACGGAAAAATTTGACTGAATTATAAATGAATCGCGAAAGGAAAAGAATAAATGAATCTTAATATAAAACATAACATTACAACGCTCAGAAAATTTTTGTTAATAGTATGTATGGCTGTTGTAATGTTTGGAAGTGTTCAGGTAAGTTTTGGAGCGACTTCTATTGCTCCTTATGCCGGTACACTTACAGGCGAAGCGTCACCGCCTTCTGAGCCGCTCAGTCTCTGGTATCGCCAGCCTGCAACTGCATGGACAAGCGCTTTGCCGGTCGGAAATGGTAAGCAGGGTGCAATGATGTTTGGCGGAATCGATGCCGAAGCTATCTGTCTTAACGAAGATACACTATGGGCCGGCGGACCTTACAATCCAGACAATCCGAAAGCACTTGAAAACCTGCCACAGGCAAGACAACTTCTTTTTGACGGCCAGTATCGCCAGGCTGAGCAATTGATTGACCAGACAATGATGGCTAATCCTCGAGGCCAGCTTCCATATCAACCTATCGGTGACATTTTGCTGACTTTCCCGAAATTCGATACAGCCGAAAATTACAGGCGCGAATTGAATTTGCGTACGGCGATAACCTCGATGGAATTCACATCCGATGGTGTCACTTATAAAAGAGAGATGTTTGCAAGTTATCCCGACAATGTTATCGTTATGCGTTTGACCGCAAGCGAGCCGGGAAAAATTAATTTCAAACTCTCGATGCAAACCGGTGAAACCATCGTTAATAGTGACGGCACAGACGATACTTTCGTTCTTAATGGCAAGAATCTTGCCGACTCAGGTATTGATGGTGTTTTAACATTCCAGACACGCGCAAAAATTATCAAAACCGGCGGTACACTTTCTCATGGTACCCGCGAATTGCCTGCTCCTGCGGCAGCACCAGCAGCGGCAGCAGGTGGTCGTGGCGGTCGCGGTGGTTTTAATCGCGGCGGCGGCCGTGGTGGTCGTGGCCCAAACCAAAGCACCAGTGAATATTCGGTTGAAGGTGCAGATAGTGCAATTATTTTGATTGCATCAGCTACAAATTATAAGAACTATAATGACGTTACAGGTAACCCGGAAGCATTGGCAAGTGCTATTATCAAAAAGGCATCGGCCAAAAGTTATGACGCTCTGTTAAAGGCTCATCTTGACGATTACCAGGAAATATTTAACCGCGTGTCACTCGATCTTGGAACAAGTGAAGATGCGAAACTTCCGACAGATCAGCAGATTCGCAACTTCCCGCAAAGCAACAATCCAGCTTTAGTGACAGTTTACTTCCAGTACGGACGTTATCTTTTGATTGGCAGTTCCCGTGAAGGTTCTCAACCTGCAAATCTTCAGGGTGTATGGAACAGTGACATGAGTCCGTCATGGGACAGTAAGTATACAATCAATATCAATGCCGAAATGAACTATTGGCCAACAGATAATACGAATATCGGCGAATGTATCGATCCGTTAATGGTGATGGTCGAAGAATTGATGGTAAAAGGTGCCCAAACAGCTAAAACAATGTATGACGCAAACGGCTGGGTCTCGCATCATAACACAGACGGCTGGCGTGCAACCGCTCCTATCGACGGCGCGCAATTTGGCATGTGGCCGCTCGGTGGTGTTTGGTTATGCAATACTTTGTGGGACCATTATGAGTTTACACAGGATAAGGATTTTCTGAAGAGACTATATCCTGCGATGAAAGGTGCGGCAGAGTACTTCCTCGATGAACTCGTCGAAGAGCCAAAAACAAAAACTCTGGTTACCAGCCCGAGCCTTTCTCCTGAAGTGGGTCACCCACAGGGTGCATCAATCTGCTTTGGTCCTACGATTGACCAGCAGTTACTTCGTGACATGTTCGCCAATATCATCGAAGCAAGTAAAATTCTTGGCGTTGATGAAGAATTCAGTAAGAAAATCGCTGCAACTCGTGCGAAACTCGCTCCCAACAAAATCAGTAAGGGCGGCGTGTTACAGGAATGGTTCGAAGATTGGGACATGGAAAGCCGCAACAGGAACCGTCACGTCTCACATCTTTACGGCCTGTATCCCGGTCAGGATATTTCTTACTATAATGACAGGGAACTCAGCGAAGCTGTTCGCCAATCGCTTATTATGCGTGGTGACAATGCTACAGGTTGGGGCCTTGGCTGGAGATTAAATTTATGGGCTCGTCTGCATGACGGTGACCATGCCTACATTATCGTTCGCAACCTTCTCAACGATGTTGACGGTGGTGGTCGCGGCGGACGCGGCGGCGGAATGACGGGCGGCGTGTATACAAATCTTTTTGATGCACATCCTCCGTTCCAGATTGATGGTAACTTCGGCGGAACCGCAGGTATAGCGGAATTGCTTGTACAATCTGTCGCGCCTCGTGACGGTAAATCCGGATTAATTGATTTGCTCCCGGCACTTCCTTCTCTATGGCCGAAAGGTAAAGTTTCAGGTATTCTCGCCCGCGGCGGATTCGAAGTTTCACTCAGTTGGAATGACGGAAAACTTGTCAGCGCGGAAATTAAGAACACAGGTTCCATCAGTAAAAAAGTTGATGTTCTTTTAGACGCAAAGAAAGTTTCACTGACAATCGATGGCGGAAAAACAACGTCATTGGATGCAGAACTTTCTTCCTGAATTAATTAAAAAAAACGTGATTTTAAACTTAGATAAGCGTATCCTATGCAGGGTACGCTTATCTGTTATATAGGCAAATATTAATTCATGTAAAATTATTTGTATTTTAAGGAGTATTTTATGAAACGTTTTACATTTCTTTTGCTGCTTATGAGTTTTGTTTTGATGACTGGTTGCTCCACAAGAGAAGCGGCGTCCGGTTCTTCAAAATTTCCTCTCGAAGCGACAAAACACTGGACCGCCGATAATGGAAACGGAACGTACTCGAATCCATTGTTTAATGAAGAGTTCGAGGACCCGGATCCCATCCGAGTAGGTGATACATATTACCTCGCTGGTACAACAATGCACATGAATCCTGCTGTCCAGATTATGAAATCGAAGGACCTTGTGAACTGGGAACTGGCAAGTTATTGTATGGACAGGCTCGACCTTGGTCCGCAATACAGACTTGAGCAAGGCAATATCTACGGCAAAGGTATATGGGCGCCATGTATTCGTTATCATGATGGCATGTTCTATGTCTTTTCCAATACCAACGATTCAGGTTTGCAGGTCTTTCGTTCGAAATCTGCAGAAGGTCCATGGGAACACAACCAACTACCCGGCCATCACGACATGTCGGTACTTTTCGATGATGATGGAAAAGTCTATATCGTTTCCGGTAATAGAAATCCCTATCCAATAGAAGAACTTGCGCCGGATATTAGAAGCGTTGTTCCAAACTCAGGGTTTACCATAAATGCTCCCGGTATGGGTGAAGGTCTCCATTTATATAAAATCGATGGCAAGTATATTCTTGTTTCCGCTATCCCCGGCGGAGCCGTAAATCAGATGGTCGCAAAAGCAGACTCAATCAAAGGGCCTTGGGAAGTCACTACTATGGTTCAGGGCGAGTCACTCGGTGTAGTAAGCGGCACACCCGCAACCGCAAATGCTAATGACCGCGGCTTGTGGTTACATCAGGGTGGAATCTGTGACACACCTTCAGGTGAATGGTGGAGCATAATAATGTCTGACCACGGCAGCGCAGGACGTTTTGCCGC
>JAFGPS010000101.1 GCA_016936075.1 Sedimentisphaerales bacterium
CCACGTCAGAGATTTGCTTTAAAACTTCCTCTGTAATAACTTCAGGGTATTTTTTCATCACCTATCTCCATACCGCATAACGCCGCGCTTCAGGCGCAAGCAGAGAGGCGCGGCCACGTAAAGCTCAAGAAACACCACTGAATTGTATTCCGCGCCCTCTGCGAAGTCGCCTGCAAGCGCATCGTTAGGATAACTCATGTATAAAAGATACTCCCTTATTCTATCTTTCATACGGTAAATCTTCTGGCCTTTTCTCTATCAAAACTGTAAATCCTGGGAAATTTCTCAAATCGTTAATGAATTTATCATCAAGACTTAACGCATATTTTCTATCAGACAGGAGTACAACTGGAATATGTTCACGATCTTCATGATTGCATGTGAGGTTTTTTTCAATTCTCTTTGTGAAATATTCTATTTTAAACTCTTTAATTTCTTGATTACTTACTTTGACAAGTCGTCCTTCCCTTGTAAGTATATTAATAATAGCAGCAATATTGGTTTTCGAAGCCGCATCATGGGTTGTTCTTTGGTATTCAACAATAAGTTTATTTGAAACAACCAAATACGCACAATCCTCCTTTCTGTGAGAATCGTTTGTTATTAACCAACGTATTAGTTTTTTATATTCTAAATCTAATGGATTTGAAAAATTCTTAGCAATATTATTATCGATAAAAATGTCTTTTTTGAGCATCAGCAACCTCAGCAAATCAGGCATGAAGAGCAATATCCATCACATCCATCATATATGTATCAAAGAAACCTTGTGGAGCATTTTTAATTTCTCCATTCTCTGTAAATTCTATTTCATAGGTCTTGGTTCCATCTATCGTATTTTCAAAATAGTAAACGGAGACATCAAAAGATTCGATTTCACCTTTGACAATAGCTAATCGAATACGATTCAGCAGGTATTCACTATGTGTCTCAATAATATAATGTTTATCATATTCCTTCGTCTGCTTGATAAAATAATTTCCCAATAAAGCCTGAACGCTTGGATGTAAATGAATCTCTGGTTGGGCTAATAATAATGTAGAGTTCCTTGAAAGTTGGAGATCAGCGACAATAATTGGTAAAAACTGACTGATCCCAAAACCAACATCTGTCAGTGACGCTGACACTCCTTGAGAATTTACTTCTGCTCGTAATTCAAACCGTCCTCCTTGTAATTTTTTCGTTTTAATTGAACGTAAAAGCGCCAAGTCTCTCAGAATAGAATTAAGTTCATGAAATTTCTTAGAATTTGAATTTTCCCACTCAATAATTTGATCTATATAATTTTCTCCATAAGCATCCACTTTATCGGACTTTGTCTTTTGATAATAGGTTCTTTCAGGTCGAAGTCTAAAAGAGCTTATAAAGTTTAATTTTTGTTCATCCAAATAGCCCTGTTGATTTGAAAACCGATGAAGGTCTTTAATCAATTTATTATCGTCCCAAAAATCCTTTTTGAGTTCGTCCAAGCTATTAAATTGAGTATTACTATACACATCATCGAACTCAGCAGCGCTGGGAAGAGGTCTCCCCTCGTTATCATATCCTTCATAATATTGAAAATTTAATAGAAATGATGAGTTTTCTGCTTTGATCTCAAAATTTGAAATTCGGTCTTCTATTTTTTGGAAATCATTTCTAAACGTTGTAACCTTGACATAATTAAGCGATGGCATATTATTGTTAGGATTATCAATCATCCACCGAGTTTTAAATTGATATACTCGATCTAATATAATATAATCTAAATCTTTATTTGAAACAATATTACGAACTGAAATATCAATACCTATAGGGTTTTCTGTTATATTGTTAAACGATATATCGGCAAAGTCACCCATATTGACATATTTGCCATTAGGAGATAGGTAAAAAGGGAAATCTTTTGATTGAAATGGGGCAAGGATGCCATACAAAAGAGAACTCTTTCCGCTACTATTTGCGCCTGTAAGAAGTGTTATTCGAGAAAAATTCAATTCCACATCTTTGAAGCACTTAAAATTTTTTAATGATATATTATTGATTATCATACAACTAACTCACCTTCATACAATACAATGTCATGGTTACCATCTGCTACTTAAATGAGTGTAGGAATTTCGACAACTTTTATTACAATAATCTGATAATATGTCAATCTATTTCTTTTTACGAATAGATATTGTAACGGGGAAATGAGATTTTAACTTATTGTTATTCCACCCTAACGCCTCGCATGTGCGGCCCGCCCGCGCCCTGAGCGGAAGTACGGAGCTTGAGCCACCACCCAAACGTTTAGAGCGGGCACGTATGCGGAAACTACCGCGCGCGGGCAGGGTCAGCACCATGCGTTTGTTAGCACGGCTTATTCTTCCAAACATCTCATCCCGGTGGATGCCAGCCGACTTCAACCCACAACGCACGAGCACGGACACGGAAATCTGAGTTCAAGGACAACGCCATGATGGTGGCTCTTCCAATTGAGGTTCTCCCGATGATCTGTGTTCCATTCTCGCTCCAGGCAAAATGCTCACTCCATACATGTTCGCGAGGATTGAAGAGTGGGACAATATCGCCGGTCTCAGGATCTGATGCATCGGTCAAAATCCCTTTCGCCTCATTACACAATCGACACGACATCCACAGATTCTCGTCAGTATCGTTGCCGCCTTTCGCCCGTGGTGTCAGATGCTCAACGGTTAATGGCACACCGCTCACGCGTTCTTGTGTCAAACAGTATCCACATCGAAATCGAGCCTGACGTGCCACGCGTTCGCGAGTTGCCTGCGAAACCGTACTCATGCCTCACGTGACCCTCTGGGGAGCGGTGGGACACGATACCCACGTCGTTTCAAGAGGACCATCGCATAACTTCGACGGAACGTGAGACTGTCGGCTTCATGG
>JAFGPS010000102.1 GCA_016936075.1 Sedimentisphaerales bacterium
CAGATTGCTTTCAACGTGTTCAGTCATAATTCTTCAATGAAACCGAACGGCTACAACGAAGAAGAAATGAAAATGGTCAACGAAACCAGGAAAATCTTCGCTTGCCCGGAAATTATGATTACCTGTACCTGTATCAGAATACCTGTATTCAGGGCGCATTGCGAAAGTATCAACCTGGAATTTACCGACCCGATTACTCCCGACCAGGTAAGAGAATTACTCAGCACCGCACCGGGCGTAACCGTTATGGATGATCGCGAACATAATCGCTTCCCAATGCCGATAGATGCTTCCGGTAAAGATGACGTTTTAGTTGGCAGAATCAGGCAGGACGAGTCAATAGCTGATAATCGCGGCATTAATCTCTGGGTCGCAGGTGACCAGTTGAGAAAAGGCGCGGCATTGAACGCTGTTCAAATCGCTGAAAAAATGGTTTAGTCAGAATACAGAAGTAAGAATTCAGTAGCCAGAATGAATAAAACTTCAAAATCTTTCCAGGATTTAATCGTTTGGCAAAAGTCACATGAGTTTGTAATCGATATTTATAAACTCACTGTAGGTTTTCCCAAAACTGAAGTTTATGGTCTTACATCTCAATTCAGACGTGCTGCTGTTTCTATTCCAGCTAATATCGCAGAAGGCTTTAAGAAAAAAGGCAAGGCTGATAAAATGCGATACTATAATATTGCTCAGGCTCTCTCGAAGAATGCCGATATTATATTTTGCTCTCGAAAGACCTTGGCTATTGTGATACATCAGAATTATCAAAACAAGCGGAAGAAATAAGCAAACTACTGTAAGCTTATATTCATTCGCTTGCTAATTCTAATTATAAACCGAATTGATAAAAAGCTTTTGTATTTGGGATTGAATTTTTTATATACTGTCTACTGACTACTTATTACTGTATTCTGATTTTTCTCATGCGTAAAATAAAATTAACCGTCCAATACGATGGCAGCAGATACAGCGGCTGGCAGACTCAGCCCGGGAAAAATACTATTCAGGGCAAACTTGTCGAAGCTGTATCAAATCTCATAGGAGAGCAAATACCCGTACACGGCGCAAGCAGAACAGATGCGGGTGTAAGCGCACTTGGACAGGCAGCACTTATAGAAGTTGACTCTCCTATCCCAACGGAAAATTTCCCCAGGGCAATCAACGGGAAACTACCTCCGGAAATTGTCGTAACGAGCGCAGAGAAAGTCTCCAAGACATTTGACCTTATTGGTGGTGTAACAAGTAAACTTTATCGCTATACAATCCACACCGGCAGATTCAGACCTGTTTTGAAATTGAATCAGTGCTGGCACCTCCACCAGAAACTTGATGTAGAAGAAATGAACAAAGCGGCTCAATTGCTCGTGGGGAAAAAAGATTTCAAATCTTTCGCAACCGCCGCTGATAAACGCAAAA
The DNA here is from genome assembly GCA_016936075.1 of Sedimentisphaerales bacterium. GTDB lineage: Bacteria > Planctomycetota > Phycisphaerae > Sedimentisphaerales > Anaerobacaceae > JAFGPS01. The sequence goes on from JAFGPS010000102.1 coordinate 1,417, forward strand.
GTTCTGTACGCACGATTTTCAGATGCGATGTCACTTCAGAGGATAAATATATTTATATTGATGTCGAAGGCGATGGTTTTTTATATAATATGGTAAGAAATATTGTGGGCACTTTGACAGAAATTGGTAACGGCAGATGGCAGAGCGAAAAAATAACAGAAATTCTCGAAGCTAAAACCAGAACCGCCGCCGGGCGCCTCGCTCCACCGGAAGGTTTGTGTTTAATATGGATTAAATATTAAGCCACAGAGGGCACAGAGAACATAGAGTACGAAATAAAAAATATATGAAAGAATAAAATTGTTCCTTTAATATTATCAATAATAGTTATGTCTGATGTGGCAAAATAATTGAGAATGAAAATCGTACATATTATAACTCGTTTGATTCTTGGTGGCGCGCAGGAAAATACGCTTATTACCTGCAAACTCCTCGCACAGCGTGGGCGTAATGTCACTTTGATAACCGGACCTGCTCTCGGACCTGAAGGAGAGCTTTTCAACCAGGCAAAAGATCAGGGTTATAAAATTGTTGTCGTAGATAAACTCAAACGGGCAATAAATCCACTCGATGATATTCCGGCTTACCACGAAATTAAAAAAATCATAAAACAAATAAATCCCGACATTGTTCATACCCACTCAGCTAAAGCAGGGATTTTAGGCAGATTAGCAGCATTCAACTTACGCAATACCCATAACGCAATGCGCAATACGAAAATAGTTCACGGAATACACGGCCTATCTTTTCACCCTTATCAAAGTCAATGGCTGAATAAATTATATATCGCAATTGAAAAATACACCGGAAAGAAAACCGATTTCTTTATCAGCGTTGCAGATGCTATGACGAGTCAGTCTTTAGCCGCTGGGATAGGAAAGCCGGAGCAATATGTCACGGCGTATTCGGCTATCGAAGAAGATGCATACTTGAAACCGTTCCCGGAAGAACAAAAAATCCAGTTCAGACAAAAATACGGAATCAGCGAAGATAAAGTTGTAATAGTTAAAATCGCTCGTTTATTCATGTTAAAAGGTCACGACTATGTTATCGAATCGGCAAAGACTCTCTCGAAACAATTCGATAATTGCGTTTGGCTTTTTGTAGGAAATGGAAATCTCTCAGATACTTATAAACAACAGGTAAAAGAACTCGGTCTCGAAGATAGAATCATATTCACAGGGCTTTTACCTACGAGCAAAATTCCCCTTGCAATTGCATCTTCGAATATTCTTGTTCATTGTTCACTACGAGAAGGACTCGCGCGAACCTTGCCGCAGGCTATGCTTGGCGGCATACCAGCTATTTCTTTTGATGTCGATGGCGCAAGAGAAGTCGTAAACAAAAATACAGGCAGACTCATAGAGCCGAAAAATATAGACCAACTCATAAAAGCCTGCGCAGAACTTATCGAAGATGAAAATTTAAGAAAGCAACTCGGCGAACAAGGCAGAGAATCAGTAACAACAAAATTCGCTCCCAATACAATGGTCGATACAATAGAAAAAGTTTATAATAAACTTTTGGATTAGTAATTATTTCAAATCTTTATCTTTTCTTTATGAATTCAGGGGAATGAAATGTTTCTTAAATATTTCACGTCCTTGCTTGATATATTGTTTTTCCTGAGTTTTAGATATGTCACCATCAGGAGAAATCACGAATTCAAGCTTCATTTCTCGTTTTGAACGTGTTCGTTTCGGCGGCAGCCTGCTCGCGGCATACCAGATATCATTTTCAAGATGAATGATACCAAGATCTGCATAAACCTCAGGATTTCTATTGAGTATCTCAATTACAAAATTACTATTATAACCCATAACAGATGAATGGACTCCTGTGAAATCAAGAAACGGCTCAGCGGAGATAAATACCAATTCGTAACCTGCTTTATTCACATTCTTTTCGATTTTCTTATACAAATTCTTTTCGATCCTTTTCCATGCAGCTTTATTTTTATCTAATTCAGAAAGGCTTTCAGAAGAAGTACTTTCCTTATCATTTTGTGATGAAAAAGTATTCGCCAAAGACTTAATATATTGCTCATATTCATCTTTAGTAACAACAAAGGGAATATTGAGATCATCTAAATTTTTGGAAGTAATGACAGAAACCGGGATTTTCAAACCTTTTTGGCGGGTGTCTATTACTGTAATGTTTATAAATCTTTCAATTCCTGATACCATTAGTGAAAACTTCTCTGGAATTTTCTTAGCAATTTCTTCATCCACGTTTTTAAGAATTATTCTGCCTTTTTCTAATGAAATAATTTTATTATGATTATTGAACATGCAATTAGTAGCTGTTGGAAACTCGATATAATAATCTTCATTGATTCGTCCATTATCTTCTACCCATAGAGCTTTCTTATCCAAATCGATAACTAACAATGTTCCTAATGGATTTTCAGATTGATTGCCTTCTTCTTTCCATTTATTTATAATTGCAATAATATGATTCTCATAATAAGCTTTTTCAGAATATGATATAAATCCTTCACCCCACTTTGGCTCTATTGCATCTTTAGGACGCCGAAGATATAATGCTATAGAAAGAAACATTAAAAAAAGAAATATAACTATAATTTTTATATTGGTTCTATTCATCATGCTTTTTTCTTTCGATAAGTTTATTCTTATTCTGGTTCTATGACTTCAATTTCAAATCCAAAGTCTTCGCCCGGAACAAGAGAAATATTTTTGAATATTATGAAACTATACGGCTGGTATCGAAAACATACTCCTACAATCTGGCTCAGGCTAAAACCTTCTAATACATATTTATGTTCTGTCAGTCCTGTATCCTGATGATCCGTAACATCCTCTTCATATCGGCCAAGAGAAATGGTTTCGGGTCCTTCCTCATCATAACAAATTAGTCCGAAGCCAGTTTTGTATTCGCTCATACGCGTCATGTATTCTTCATAACAACGTATTACTATCTGCCCGTTCTCAATTACAGGAGGTTCAAGAATGATTCTTTGTTTATCAAGGAATTTTGTTTCGCCAGCTTTATCGCTAATTTCTAAAACAGTATTCCAGTTGTTTAATACAAATCCAAATTTCATATTAGTAACCTGTCTTGGCTTATCAAAGCTATAAGCTTGTACCTGTAGACCCCTTACTAAATTATTACCAGATCTGTCACTTACTGCATGATGATAAGAACCATTACTTCCCTCGACAGAAATACTTACTCCTGATTGCGGAATTATTCTCCATGCGAACTCATAAAGATTTCTGTCTTCTCGAGGTTTACCATATGGTTTGGTATTTATATAGGGTACAATATCAAGCGATACACCATCAGGTCCCCACCATTTCTTACCTGCACTCGGATTTTCACAGATTCCAAGAAACTCTATAGTTGTGCCGTTAGGCAAAATAGCTTTATATCTTGACGTTGGTATTAAATTAAGTTTTTGCAACTCTCTGCCTTTTTTAATCAATTCGCTTCGCTCAGAACCGGTAATCTCATTATTTAGACTTATGAGAAATTCCAAATCTATTCTACGTTTCACTGATCTCGAGGGAAATTTGGGATTGACTGAACTTTTCGCGTACCAGTTATCGTTTCCTAAATAATCTATTTTGAGATATGCATTGATTGAAGAGTCGCCAAATATTTCTTTCACAATACTATTACTTCTTCCCCTGAATTCTGCTTGAGCGGAAGAGAAATCAGGGCTTGGTTCAACTGAAATAGTGGTAAGTTTGTAACCAACTTTATTAATTTGTTTTTCGATTTCAATGTAAAGATTTTTTTCGATTCTGTTCCAGGCTTTTATATTCTCGTTTTCCTGCTTTAATTTATCTGAAGCGGGAATTAATTCCAGATACTTTTTATATTCATCTTCAGTGACAAGGACAGAGCCATAATAGTTATTCTGATTAATTGCAGAAGATGAAAAATTAAATGAAGGTTTATTAATTGAGCCAGAGCCTTTGCTGCCTCCCCGGTTGCGTGAACTGAAATCTATGCCTAAATGTCCTTTTGTGCCATTGAAAGATAGAAAAAACATTTCGGGAGTCATCTGGTCCGTATTATATCCTCTCATTTTCAAAACCGTTCGCCCTGAAAGTTCAGTATTGTTGTTTGGAGAATAATAATAGAAATTATACTTTACTTTCGGTGGAATTTCACAAAAGTCTTCTTCTCTGATTTGACCATTTTCTTCTATCCAGAGAGCTTTTTTATCCATATCAATCACAAGATATGTATTGTACGAATCTGCCAGCCTGCCTCTATCACCTCTTTCCGCGGATCTTTTCGAATCCTGCCAATCTTTGATTATCCGATCCATCTTGCTATAATAATATTCTCTTTCTGTGTTTGAGACCAGCCCTCTATTCCAGCCGAAATCCAATGAATTACCTTTTGGACGGCGGAGATATAACGCGACTGAAAGACTAACGAGAAAAAGAAAAATAATTATAGTTTTAATGCAACTTTTTTTTGTCATGCTTATCCTCTCATAAAATTGTATTTTGTCCTCTGCTTACTATTTGCACATCTCTAATCCATGATTATTTTATCCTTTTATTTATTTCATACTATAAACTTTTATTGTAATAAAGGTTTGTGCGGGCATCTTCTTGTCAGGATTTCGCAGCTGGTTTTTGTTACTAAGCAATCGTCTTCTATGCGGATACCGAGAACGTTCGGTATATAGACTCCCGGTTCTATTGTTATTATTTGTCCGACCTGTAAAGGACCTTTTGCCTGAGGATTCAGAAATGGTGACTCGTGGATTTCTATACCTAAGCCGTGACCTGTTCCGTGGCCATAGACTGGTAAATCCGATAGGTTGATAATGTCACGGGCTATTGAGTCGAGTTCCTTAATCGTGATACCGGCTTTGACATTTCTTATAGCCGCTTGCTGAGCCTTTTCCACTACATCGTAAACTCTCTGATAGAAAGTGTCCGGCTTTCCTATAATAAAACATCTCGTAATGTCACTGCAATAGCCTTTATATTTTGCGCCGAAGTCTATCAAAATCGTATCGTTCTTCTTCAGCTTTCTTAATGTTGGTTGGTGATGAGCTATCGAAGCGTTGGGACCGAAAGCAACTATCGTTTCGAAACTGTTTGTCGAGCCAAGTTTGCGAATTTCAAAATCGAGCATACCCGCAACTTCACTTTCGGTCATACCGGGCTTTATATTGGGGAGAGTATTTGCAAGAGCTTTCGTCGCAATCGCAGCGGCTTTTTTAGTTGCGGTTATTTCGCTTTCATCTTTCGACATTCTTATTTTTTCAATTACCCCGCCAACTGTATTGACTTTTGTTTTAAGAGCTTTTTTAATCAAGCCGAACTCGGCGATAGAAGTTGAATTCTCAACGGAGATTTTTTCTACGGATTTATATTTTTTAATAACATTTGCAATTGCATTTGCCATAGGTTCGTGACGTTCGATTATTGTGCATACAGGACATTCATTTTGTGCCTGTTCTGTGTACCTGCTGTCAGTTACTAAAAAAGAACGTCCGTTAATTATAAGCGTCCAGCTATCTTCGCCGAGAAAGCCTGTTACGTAAGTAACGTTTGCAGATTTTGTGATTATCAGACAATGTATTTCACTTTTTTTAAGCTCACGGCTAATCGCTCGGACACGACTTTTAATTATCTCTGTATTCATTAATACAATCTCCTATCTCAAAATGACTGGCATATCTCATGTTATAAGTCCTTATAGCACAATTTTTTACTAATGAACTATAAATTATGCAAAAAATAAAGGATTTTTTCATAAAAGCTCAGCCTCTATATAGTTTATTTCTTATACTATAATCAGATATCATACTCGCCGAGGGAGAGGCTGGTAAGAACAAAATTTCACCGGCCGCAGGATGTTTTCCAAACGGGGGAAAATAGGACCAAATATTTTTGGTGTTAAAGGGCGGCTTTTTAGCCGTCCTTTTTCTTTTATACCTTGTTAAATTCCACTTTGCCCGGTACAATAATGGGCTATGTTATTTATATTACCTTATAAAATGAGTATCAGGCCGCGGAAAACTCCTTACGCGAATTACATAATTATCGCGGCTAATGTTCTTCTATTTATATTAAGCTATCACCTATATAAAAATCGAATTACAGGACAGCCAGAATATCTGCGACCCTGGGCAGAAATACTTGTACTGACTCCACAAAAGTACCATCTGCATTTGTGGCAGTTCGTGAGCTATGCTTTTTTGCATGGCGGCTTTATGCACATTCTGGGCAATATGTATTTCCTCTATCTCTTTGGAAATAACGTCAATGATAAGCTTGGTAATGTCGGATATATAGCTTTTTATTTAGCAGGCGCAATATTCAGCGGAATAGGTCATTGTGTACTTAGCAGCTCACCAGTTCTTGGCGCCAGCGGAGCGGTAGCGGCTGTAACCGGGGCATACCTTGTACTTTTCCCACAAACGTTAATCAGTGTGATCTGGTGGATATTTTTCTTTATCAATACAATAGAAATTTCAGCGCTATATTTCATTGCGTTCAAGCTCATTATTTTCGATAATTTCCTTGAGCCACGTTTGACAAATCAACCTGCTGCTATAGCTTATACCGCACATATAGCGGGTTATTCATTTGGTATAATATCTATAACAATTATGCTTGCGACAAAACTTATAAACAGTACTCATTTCGACCTTTGGGACATGATAAGACAATGGAACAGACGCCGCCAGTTCAGGGATGCTGTATCGAGCGGATTTGATCCGTTCTCAGCGACATCGAAATTTGTAAAAGCAAAAGAGGTAAAAAAGACTCCAGCTCAGCAAAAGGCAGAGGAAGAATCAACCCAGCTCAGGTTGGAAATCAGCAATAGAATCACAGAGCGAAACCTGCCGGAAGCTGCCGAAGCTTTTCTCAAGCTTATGGCTCATGATAGCGAACAGATTCTGCCGCGACAGCAATTACTGGATATCGCGAATCAGCTCGCCGGACAAAATAGACATAAGGAAGCAACTCAGGCTTATGAGCAGTTTCTAAAACATTACAAAACTTACGAATATTCCGAGCAGGTGGAATTAATGCTCGGCATAATATATGCACGCTATCTCAACCAGACGGAAAAGGCAATAAAACATCTCAAAGAAGCCGAAATAAAACTTACGGACACAAACCAGTTAAGAATGTGCCGTGACGAACTTGCTCGATTACGGCAATAATTATTGCATATAGCAATTTATATCGAGTTATTCTATTTTAGTAAACTTTATGACTTTATCGCAACCCCTCTCTACCGCCAGTGAATTACCCGGATAAGCGAACCAATTCTGAATTTCTAACTGCTGTTTTTTTGTAATCACCTTTTTAAGATATTCATTGCGGGCCTTTGCTTCGTTAAGCTCAACGATGACTTCCGGCATTTCTTTATCAGTTGCCACAAATCCCCAGACTTCTTCATTACCCGGAGCAAGCATATATTCCACGGTAACAAATTCATTGCTAATGAACATATCTCGAATTGCATCCCTTGGTAGCAGGACCGTATCTAAAACAAAATCAAAAGGCAAAGAAATCGCCGCGATAGTACCGAAAGCTGATTTCTCTATTCTAATCGTCTTACAACCCTCCCTGACGCCGGAATATAGGCCATAGTCATTAGTACGTTGAGCTTGTAAACGGCTGCATCCTGAAAGACACATAATACACATAACAACTATAATAATGATTTTCATTTCTCTATACACTCTAATTCAAGCCTTATCTAAAATTGATATCTTGCATATTATACAAAAGAAGTTTCGTATTGATAGCCACATTTCATGCATTCTAATTGTATAAACGTAAATATGAATAATCCGTTTCAATATTTTATAAAAAAAGCCGAGTTTTTCAGGCTCGGCTCTCAATACTATTATCCAGTTTTTTCTATTCTGTTTTTTTGCGTATCACATCGTAGAGAATTATTGCTAACAGCAACATTTTTAATTTTTTTCTTTAGATATGCTATAGCAGTTTATCGCTAAAGTCACACCTAAAAATACAAGTATTTTTAACTCATGGTCAAAATTCGGCGCCTGCCCCGACAATCTCTCCGGATTTGTCATAAAAATGTATTGTTAATAAACCAAAACGACCCTCTTTTTCCATAAAAGCTTCATATTTCCAGACAGTATTGTCTGCGCCACGATTTTCTATGGAATCTGGTCGGCCGAACCTTTGCACTATCTCATCTTGTGACATATGGCCATTGTTTTTTCCTTGTTGAGTAATAATATTACTCCACCATTCCTGTGATGGACAAAGCATCACATTGGAGTTAAGTGCTTCTATCCAGTTATTTAAAGAATCAAGGAACTGGATTTTTACAATTGAACCATCTTTTTTGATCAGGACATTACCAAGAAAGTATGTAATACCAAGCGCTTTGGCAAGCTTGTTATCAGGCTCACCAATAACCATTCCATTCTTATTTTTCCATGGTTTCATGAATTCATGAAGCTGATCCCATTCAATCCCTTCTTTTTTGCAATAAGCCTTTACGCTATCAGCAGAGGGATCAAGATTTACTCCCACCATTACAAAATCATCTCGATTTTTGATTTTCTCATATACTTCTTGGTACTTTTCTAAATTTAGAATCATATCCGACCAGAAAACAAGAATAACAAATTTGTTTTCAAAATCCTTTAATGACCAGGGTTTACCGTCTATTGTTTGTGTAATTATTTCAAATGCTTTGTTTTCATCGGCGAAAACAGGAGATATTTTTTTATTTGCAGGATCATTGAGAAATATATATGCAAGATTGGTCTCAGATAAATATTTGTTTTTCATTGCTTCAGCAAAAGCATTAGGATCGAAGAATTCATCAGGTTGCCCTTTGGAATATGTGAAAACAATATCTACCGACCCGCCATCGTTAGGAGTCCACATTTTGATTCTTATTGGTAGTTTGCTTTCCTTTAACGCCCAGATACGAAACCATTCTAAATCATTATATTCAATGTCAAAAACAGTGATATCCTGAGAAATGATGGCATCTGAGTTAATCTTCGGGGTGACATCTTCAAGATTCTTTCCGGCTAAAGAATTTATAATAGTTTGAAGAGAAAACTCTCCGGATGAGCTAACTTCCCGAACCAAAAAGTTAGCACGTGCATCAGCCTGCACCTCCTGACGATTCTTAATATCATAAGCTTCGATAATTTGCCCATTTTGAGCATAAATGACCTGGTTGCCGGATAACAGTCTTGTTTTGCCGTCCTTGTTCATCCATAATTCTATTTCTGCAGTTTCAGATGAGAAATTTTCCTTCCAATACATAACAGCGTTAAAACAATTGACAGATTTGAATTTATTGACTACATCCGCCCATACTATATTTGAGTTTCCATATTTTCCTAAACCAAATAAAACAATGATAATTATCGCGGCAGCAGCGGCTAATTTTATAAACGACTTAAATTTTACTGTTTCTTTTTGTTCAGGGGTATTTATTGTGTCCAGAATTTTGTGCTCGCGGTTATGCATATCCGAATCAACTTGCGTAAAGAAATTCGATAAAAGTACATCTTCACTTTTCAAAGCATTCGCATATTCATTACATTCGGGACATATTTCCAAATGTTGTTGTAAACTTTCAATTTCCGATTCTTCTAATAATCCTGAAACTAAATCAATTATCTTATCTTTATATTTCTGGCATTCGCTATTCATTTTTTGACCCTTTCGGTCAGAATTTCATGAAGCATTTTTCTCGCGTCCCGGATTCTCTGACATGCACCGGAATGAGAGATTTCAAGTTTGCTCGCGATTACTTTCGCGTTTTTCTGCTCGAAGTAAAACATCGTAAGCGGCAATCTAAGTTCCTGCGGAAGCTTTTGTATAGCATGTTGTAAATCGTGGTTTTCATTTGTGGATTTTGCCGATTCAGCTTTTTGCTCGGAAGTAATCTCACAGGTCTTTTTCCTGCGGCGAATAAAATCTATACATAAATTTTTGGCGATTTTCATAATCCAAGCCCTGAACTGTTCGTTTTTATCGAGTTTATCGATATGCTGAAAACCTTTGAGCATAGCTTCCTGCGCAATATCCTCGGCGTCATGGACATTTCCAAGCATACCCATACAGAGCGCAAATACAGTTCTGTAATGCTCTTTCACGAGAATGGAGTACGCAGCTATATTTTTCTGCTTATAAGAGCTAACCAAATTTTCACCTTTCTTAGTAGCATGGGCATCTTGCCCATGCATACACGGGCAAGATGCCCGTGTTACATTAATAAAGACGAATAAAGAATAACCAAAATGCAAAAAAGTTGATGAATAGTCAATAAATTAAAAAAAGAAATGCTTTTAATATGAAAAAAAGCCGGATTTCACAGCCGGATTTCTTGTAATCTTTAATTTATGTACTGATACGATCTCTTGGGGTAATCAGGGTAATGGGTATTCCTGGTCGAGATAGTCTCTCCATCGCTGGATAATGTCATCCTGTTTGCCGTGATATTTGTCAGGATCAAAATTAAATGTTTTTCCTGTAGCAAAGCTAAGTATTGCTATAGCATGTCCGCGAACGGCTCTGTCTCTGTTGTCGAGTTGGTTAGCAGCGATTCGCAATATTTCCGGCTTGTAATCATTAAAAAAATCCGAATCAACATCAGTATCTGCACGGTCGAGATAATATGACATCTTTTCGAGCCATAATGCATCTGTACGCTCGTTACGAAGATACGAGCTGATAATATCCTGAAAGACGGTTCCGTCACTCATGTCCTGACCCCATCTCATAGCAATCTCAGGATCATTAGGATATGTCCCTTCTACAAATTCCCTGATAAGTTGTTCGCCGGTCGTATCACCAAGGTAATAAAGAGCAAGAGCGGCAACTATTTTAATTCTTATATTTCCAGATTCATAAAACTGACGCAATTTTGGAATAGAGGATTTACCTCCAAGCCTTGCAAGTGCCATAATACCTTTCTGAAGAAATGAGCTCGTTGTCCAATCTCCTCTTTGAGATTCACCGAACTTTTCGAAAAGCTCCTGATAATGCTCGACATATTCCGGCCGTGTATATTCATTAATCACTCGTAGAACATCTTCTCCCTGAGACCTCCCGAGAATAATAAGAAGCTCACCTCTTAGATTAAGGTCACGACGCATATCGGAGGCTTTTTCTTCGCTAATTGGCTGAGCAAGTATTTCGATAGCTTTTGAAAAAGCTTCTTCATGCTGACCATTTTCAATTAATTCTTCGATATCTGAATATTCAGAACGGCTTGTTGGCGTTGAGTATGGAAAAATTCTGGTTGCATACCTATTCTGCCAATCGGCGTTCTTATAGTCGGTATAAATATCCATTAAACTTTCGCTTAGAATGTCCGGTAATAGTTCATCAGGTAAAACATCCATATATTCGAAAGCTAATGCAGAAGCATCTCCTGTCATTTTAGAGACCCAGTAATCGATAGTTTCCTGTGTTGGGATATTTCCATTATGCAGTACATCCTGTGAGTCGCTAAGAAATCGCCAAAACTCAATATTAACCGGGTCGTTAAAATCAACTTCGTAAACACCTGAGAAATAACGCAGAAAGTGCAGCTCATTATCCTTATCTAAAGTAATGCTAAAATAATAACCTGAATTTCTCTTCAGCATGTTAAGTTTCTGTTCATCTATAATAGCAGGAATTGTGATTATCGTTCCACTTTTCAATACATCTTTTGGCAAGGTTTCAATAATGTGTAATTTTAATGAGACGCGATAACGAGTAAAGAAATCTTCAAAATGCATAAATTCTTCTTTTTCAATCAATGCTTGAATTATATCATCGACATTCATTTCTATATCTATAAGGTTGGCATGTACGAAAATATCCGATTTTTCCAAAACGTCATGAAATGTCGTTCCCGTATGACCTAAATGTTTTATAGGATGAACAGGCGGTGCGGCAAGCTGACCTGACATTCTCATTCCACTTTTCGGAATAATTTTCTTTGCGATCTGAATAATCTGTTGGGGATTTGATTTATCAAGAGACTGCTGCAACGCCGCTTTTATTATATTAGGGTCATAAGCAGAGTTTTCAGGCTCGTAATGCAATTTGATTAGTTCTTCCACATCCATAGATATAAGTTCTTGTGGTATCTGGATTTTTATCTCGGGTTCAGTTTTATCAAATACAACGGTTAGCAAAATCGCACAAACAATTATGAGCGAAGCTGCAACCGCAAGTTTTGTTTTTATGTTCTTCATGATTACTCTCCGCATAAACGAATTTTGATAATCCGAACGAGCTTTCTGAATTTCCGCATGTTCGCTGGAAATACTTTCTGTAACTCTCTTATCAAGATTCGCACTGGCTTTTATATTTAATTTTTTTATTAATTTGTTTATTTCTTCTGCAGGTCGCATTTTTTCACCTCACTATTTAACAAAGACCGCAGTTTATCCATGGCGTACCGGTAACGCCCTTGTACGGTATTTATTGAAACATTTCGTTGAGCCGCGATTGTTCTGAAGTTCAAGCCGCTGTAAGAGTGCAGGATTAATACTTCTCGCTGCTCGAAAGGTAACTGCTCCAAGGCCCAGGTTAATTGCTGCAGTTCTTCTCCAAAAATCGCGCAATTTTCTGGATTGTTTGAAAATTCAGATTGCCCTGCTTCTTCCTGATTTGCGGCCTGATGTCTTTTACCTGATTTTATCTTATTACGGGCATTATTCGCAACACAAGTTGCAAGGTAACCTTTAAGACTTCCAGTTAGTCGAAACTTCTGCGCCGATTCGATAAAAGAAACAAAAACATCATGCACAACATCTTCAGCAAGATTCACATCAATTAAAAGAGCGGCCGCTAATGTGACTAAATCATCCTTATACTTTTCGTAAATAGCCTGCAGGGCCTCGCGACTGCCGCGATTAAACTTTAATATTAGCAGTTTATCTCCAAGCATTAAGGATATCCTAACTGAATTCAGTACAATCGATTATCATATATATAACAACCAGAACGTACATTTTAGTATAAAAAAATATAAATATTTTACCAATACGAGCGCATTAAAAAAGCCGAACCAATTCAGCCCGGCTTTTAAGATTCATTTTTTTTTAAGCAATTTCTATTAAGGCAAGTTTTCCTGAGTAACTTCTTCTACATGCAAGTCACCATAAATGACACGATATGTTGCCGAACCTTCCGGCTGATACCAGAATATGACTTTGCTCGCATCACCGAATTTGACACTATTTCCTTCATACTTCCAAGGATTACCACTTACATCCAAAGTTTGCTGGAACAACATGCCAAGTCCAACATTTATTCCCATTTTTGTTCCTTCTTCTTCTGGAATATTTAATTCCTGAAGTTTTCTGATAAGTACAGGCATATTTTCCATCGTAGCTCCAGTGTCTATTGTCTCAGGAAATACTCCTTGTCCAAGAATAGTAGCCCAGATACGCAGACTTTCTATAAAATCTCCTTCAGTTGCATTACCTAAATCTACTTGTGTGTCCTTCAATGTATATCCATTCGGTACATCCATGCTTACTAATGATTCGTCGACTTGAGCATCGAACTCGAAATTTTTCATCATGAAGGCCATTTTCTGTCCTATATGAACTTCAATTAATATTGGAATTGCGGTTTTTGGATCGGCCCAAATTGTGATCTGCTCATTTTTTCCTCCGCCTTGAAAGCCAATTGCTTTGCGCCCATCGATTATTTGTTCACCAAGGTTTTCGATCTGGTCTTCCTGAAACTGTTTGATAATCTGACGAACAAATCGAATATAGCTTCGTGTCATATCGCCCAGGTCACCTTTAATATCAGCATAGAACGCTGTTTTTCCGACATTATCAAGCGAAAGTAATTTCTCATTGTCCATATCGATAATCATAGTCATAGTGGGCATGTTCGACATGGTTCTTCTGATTCGAGA
>JAFGPS010000103.1 GCA_016936075.1 Sedimentisphaerales bacterium
ATTCCTGATTCAGGTCTATTGCTTTCTAACGGGGTGGGTCACTTTGAGCGACAATACCCGGGTCACAATGAGCGAAAATTAGGACCGAGCTCCGCCGTGGTGATAAAACAGTTTTCATCCCTCCGGATTGCATTAAGACGATACCAGATGAACAACTAGAATTTTTCAGGGAAGTCGAGGACATGGATGGGGAGTTTTCTCGCGGGTATGCGAAAATCGATAATGCTCACGATTTTAAAACACCGTGTAACATGGCTATTGCCGATTCTACTCCAGAACGGAAATTTATACGCGATTTGTGTGACCGGCAGAACGCCAATGCTATAGATGCCTGGATAAAAAATGCACCGCAGCGTTATTATGCCATCGAGTATGCTTGGAAGAAAGGTGAGCACCCCAAGCGGGGAGAGTTTAGCCCGGACTTCTTTATTACAAAAAATTATTTAATCTACGTCGTTGAGATAAAGGACGATTCTGAAATCTTAGACCCGTCGATAGAGAACCAAAAGAAGTATGAGTATGCTCAAACACACTTTGAACGGTTGAATCAGTGGCTGACCGATTCTGATCTTGTTACCCGTTACCAGCATAATTGGTTATCGCCTAAATGTTATAATAGATTTTTTCAATTTCTGCGTGAAAATAGGGCGGTTGAGTTTCGCTCGGAGCTAGATGTTGCACTGAATTTGGCTATAAAAAGAAATACGGTGAATGGACAGTGGAAGGAATGACTGTTTATATAGATTTATTATAAACAACGGCTAAGTTTAGCGAGGTATGAAAGCTTCAGGATTTATATTTATGAGTACTATTGGGATTCTTGCTTATGGCTCATTGATAGAAAGTCCAGGTCATGAAATTGATCCAGTAATATGGGAAAGGCGAAAAGGGGTCAAAACGCCATTTTCAATTGAATTTGCTCGTTCTAGCTTTACTCGCGATGGTGCACCCACAGTCGTCCCTGTAGAAAGTGGTGGTAGCCCTGTTCATGCAACAATTTTAGTATTACTTGATACCGTTAGTCAGGAGCGAGCAGAAGATTTATTGTGGCGGAGAGAGACAGGCAATGAATATTCCGATAAGCACTATGTTCCGCAATCAATAAAAGATTATAGTATGAGAGTTGTTAAACATATTCAGGACTTTGCAGGACTTGATATTGTATTATATATTTGTTTTAGCGCAAACATCGTAGACCTAACTCCAGGAAAGCTAGCAGAATTAGCAGTAAAAAGCGCTAAAGCAAACGCAGGTAAAAGTAGAAAAGATGGGATTAGCTACCTTATGTCTCTGAAGCGTCAAGGTATCTCAACGCCACTGATGAAAGAATACGAACTTGAAATAATTCGAAAGACCAGTTCGGCAAGCCTTGAGGATGCATGGGCATGGTGTCGAAAAAATAAATATAATATTTAAGCAAATTGCAATAATAATCCCAAGCCACCATCCCCCTGTTTTTTAAAAACTTTTATTTCACCATCCATTGAGATCTTAATTGATATACCATATTTAGCTAATGTTTTAGCGGCAGCAGTTCTAGCTCCATCATCTGATGGCTCTTCAAGATTAATAATAGCCCCCGTAGCGAGTATTTGTCCATTAGCAGCAATAATAGTTGCGCCATCGATGGAAATCATTTCCATTCTAATCAATCTATCTAAATCTTTAAAATTTTGAGTAAACAATCCACTTAAGTGTTTAGCTTTGGTATTTTTAACATTTTCAAAACAGTCGCCTTTTTTTATAATATTCTTCTTAACATATTCAATGTCTTTATCAGCAATTATAGCAATGCAACCTCCACCATGCGAGAATGACACATCGAGTGATGATAAATAAGTTGCAGTTCTAATACTTGAATGTGGATTTCTAGAACCTAAAGAAATCTGCTTATATAATGAATTATTCGGATAATATTGCCAATTTCCTCGTCTTTTTGAGAAAAAAAGTTCATTATTCTTGAAAATCAATATTTCTTTATTACGGTTGAGTACAAAAGACACAATATGTTTACTTGTTACAAAGGCTGCCTTTAGGTATCTATAAGGTGCAAAATGATTTACATTCTCTTTTAAAAGTTTTTCATACCCAATAACATTACCTATTGAAGAAACTTTAATTATTGTATCAAATCCGTTTGATAATACACAGCCGTGTTTTTCGTTTAGAATATCGTGATAAGCTATTCCTTCTGATACATTACCTAAGTCAAGCAAACAGCATATACTGATATTTTTTCCTTCATAAGTTTTTTCAGCAATTGACTCAAAATCTGATACTATTTTATAAATTATTTTAGCATGTTCATTGCTAATCGATTGTGCAATAACAAGTGAAAAAGATTTGGCTAAAGTATTATTTAGAATCCTAGTTGGCAATTTTGCTGCAAAAATTGTAATTATGTATCTTATAAAATTCTCTACAAGTTCACGTTCGTACTGCTGGAATGGATATACTCGATGCAATTCCATGCGTTCAGTTGAATCTATTGAAGATTTTATAAATAGCTTGTACCCACCAGAATCAATTGCTACCAATTTTCTATATCCTACACCATTTGCTTTTGCAATTTTAGAACCAGGAAATAATGGCAATAAATATCTCTCTATAACTAATTTGAGAATGTCATTTGTTAATTTTTGCATGGTACTTCCCCTTCCATCTTATATTTATTTAAATCAGTATTTCAATAATTAGTAAATACATGAATTCTTCGCTGGAATGGAATGAGTAATTTGCCCAAATTGCCTTATTAGGAAGATCGGGAATATTCTCTATTAATAAACTATCCTAAGTATATCTTAGCTAATAAATATTTCGCTTTACAATTTCCTTTCTGAACTTCTTCAGTGCGTACCGCACCTGCCGTTCGCTCAGCCTACAAATCTCCGCCAGCTCCGTAAACTTGGGATAGGGCTTCACTTTATTGGAGCGCTCCAACGCGAGCCTTTGTCTCCACAGGAATTCTTTTCTCATAGCTTCATGCCTGGCCCTTTTCTCCGGCGCCGCGTCTTTCGACCGTAGTTCCTCCTTGAGACTGCGGCAATACCAGAGGCGGGAAACTTCCAAGGCCTTCCCTACCTTTTTCGCGAAGCGTTCAGCCACCATCTTTTTGGTTTTCTTCACGCGGCGCACGAACTCACTCTTGCGGAGGGGCAAAATTCGTGAGAATTGGCTGAGGATTCTACCGTTCAGGTAGTAAGCATGGTAGAGGAGAAAGATTTCCATGAAAGGGACCGCCTTGGGATCCTTTTCGATCCAGCGGCTGAATAGATTGCCGAGCTTGAGTAAAGCAAAGGCCGCTGAGTAATTATCAGGATCGTGGTGTTCCAATACCTGGGTCTTGGCGAGCTCGCATTCGAGCTCCCAACGGGATTTCCGGCGTTTCTCCTGTTCCAGGACCTTCCTAACTATCCATTCCTCACAGCGGCGCACGAAGGCCGCGGAGACTTTTACTTTTTCCGGGTGGTTTTTGCGAAACTCCTTCATCCGGTCCTAATTTTCGCTCATTGTGACCCGGGTATTGTCGCTCAAAGTGACCCACCCCGTTAGAAAGCAATAGACCTGAATCAGGAAT
>JAFGPS010000104.1 GCA_016936075.1 Sedimentisphaerales bacterium
ATGTTTTTCAGTGCCGCTCTCGAACAGGACCCAGGTTTGATTGAGCTTGGCGTGGATAACCGAGTAATTCTGGCAACTCCTACTACTCTAATATCGCTTTTAAGAGCGGTCGCTTTCGGATGGCAGCAGGAGCAAATTGCCGAAAACGCACGAAAAATCAGCGATTTAGGAAAAACTTTATACGACAGAATTTGTACTTTTGTCGATCATTTTGGTAAAGTAAAAAATGGTTTGGATCGTGCTATTGATAGTTATAACAAATCTGTAGGCTCTCTCGAAAGGAGCGTTTTAGTTCCCGCGAGAAAACTCAAAGAACTTGGCGTAACCTCAAAACAGGATTTGGAAATACAGGAACCGATAGACAAAACTACAAGAACGATTCAGACAAACGATAATAATGCAATACAAGACGACCAGGAAAATAATACGAGTGAATTGACGGAAGAAACTAACTGAACAAGACAAAAACATGGAAGTGAAAGGGTAACATCATGAAAAGGCACATTAGGTACCTGGCGTTTGGAATTGCAACAGTCACACTATTCATTACAGAATTTTGCTTAGGACAAAGCGAAAACGAGACTGTTTATTACAATAATCCCGATATTATCTCGAACAGGCCGCAAAGGGAACAAGTCGTAGAGCAGGAATCGGGTGCAGAACTTTACAAAAATACAAAACTGGTTTTTGCCACTGTAGAAGATGCTCAGAAATTCCTTACAACAAAAGATAAATACATCAACTCCCAGACTCCTTACGATAGAAAACTAAGACTCAACAAGGAAGAGTCTGTATCGGTAAAAGAATACCTGGATTTTTTAAGCGAACAGGCTCTTGACTGGACAGAAAGCGAAAAAACTCAAATCAGCGTATTAGTTCAAAACATTTCACATCGCCTCGAAAAATATGACCTGAATCTTCCCTCTGAGATTTTCCTCGTTAAAACCACAGGCAAAGAAGAAGGCGAAGCCGCGTATTGCCGGGGAAATGCAATTGTATTGCCGCAAAACATTGTGAGACGAATAGGACAGAGTACAGAGACACTTATAGTCCACGAGTTATTCCATATCTTCACGAAGAATAATCTCGATATGAGAGAAAAGCTTTACAAAGTAATTAATTTCAAAAAATGCGGAAAAGTCGAGTTACCTCAAGAGCTTCTTGATATTGAAGTTACAAACCCGGATGTCCCATCGGACAGGTATTATGTCGAATTGCAGCACGAAGGAGAAAATATTGACGTCATACCAATGATTACAGTGCCAAACTTTAACCCTGGAATAAACAGGCCTTTTTTTTACTCCCTCAAGTTTCAACTTGTTGGAGTAGAAAAAATTGATAGCCAATATAAATATAAACGCAATGAATCCGGAGAGCCGGTTGTTTACGAACAAAATCAACTTCCAGATTATCTGAAAAAAGTCGGGGAAAATACAAATTATTTAATACACCCGGAAGAAATTCTCGCAGACAACTTCGCAATAATGGTTCTGGAGAAACAACCAGTAAAATCGCAATGGGTAATCGATAAAATGAAGTCACTGCTCGAAAACAAAAATAAAAATGTAGTAGGCATAGATTTAAAATAAATATTATAATGCCTGTTTCACTATCTTTTATAGGAGTTCGTAATGTCAGAAATTCATGATTGTGTAATAGTTGGCGCCGGGCCGGCTGGTTTAGCCGCGGCGCTTTATGCTTCCCGCGATAGATATAAAACATTAGTTCTTGAAAAGTTCATGCCTGGAGGACAAATAAATAATACCGATAGAATAGAAAACTACCCGGGTATAGAACAAATCGACGGGCCGGGACTGATTCAAAGTATGCAGAAACAGGCTGAAAATTTCGGTGCCGAAATTAAAACAGGCTATGAAGTCGAAAATCTCGAAAAGCAAAGTGACGGCAATATCGCTCTAACTTGCAACGGAGAAAAACTGATAACGAAAGTTGTTATTCTTACACCCGGCAGTGATTATAGAAAAATTGGTATACCCAGAGAAGATAAGTTTCGCGGCTCAGGAGTGAGTTATTGCGGAACATGTGATGCGCCATTTTTCAGGGGAAAGCATGTTGTCTCTATCGGAGGTGGCAATACCGCGGTAGAAGAAACTTTGCACTTAGCTAAATTCGCAGAGAAAGTAACGATGATTCATCGCAGAGACGAATTCAGGGCTTCGAAAGTGCTTGTCGAAGAGCTTCTTGCAAAAGCTAATGAGCCTGACTCCAATCTGGAAATAAAATACAATACAGTCGCAACAGAGATACTGGGCGACAAAAAAGTCGAATCTGTTCAATTGAAAAACGTTAAAGATGAAACAGAGGAAAATTATCCCTGCGACGGCGTATTTGTTTTCGTTGGAATGGTTCCTAATACAGATTTCCTGAAAGGATTTGTCGAACTCAGCGAACAGGGATTCATCAAGTGTGAGTGCGCGTATCTTCGTACAAACGTTCCGGGTGTATTCGCAGCCGGAGATTGCAGGGTCGGAGCGGCTATGCAGCTTGCTACCGCATCCGGTGATGGTGTCGTCGCCGCTATGATGATGAAGCAATACCTGCGCGACCCGAAATGGTGGAATGAATCTGTTAGTGATTTATTACAGCCAGGTGGATGGTAGAAAAAGAATGTAAACTAAAGTTATAAGTGCCTTAAGTATATAAAGTTAAAAACATTCATTTAAGGCACTTTTTTATTTTAACTTTTTTGAATCTTGACGTTCGAGTTCAATTGAGTTATTATCGAATTTTGTTAATCAATTTTATAAAATGGGTTATCGTTCCCGTTAAAATATTCGCTGAAAGGAAAAGGAATGGCTGGTAACGTAGTAGAATTAACGGATGAGAGTTTTGACGAGATAGTAAACAGTTCTGATATGCCTGTATTGGTTGATTTCTGGGCACCATGGTGCGGCCCGTGCAAAATGATGGGCCCTATTATCGAAGAAATAGCAGATATTTACACTGATAAAGCAGTAATTTGCAAACTCAATACCGATGATTCACGCGATAGCGCAATGGAGTTCGGCATAAGCAGCATACCAACTCTTATTCTATTCAAGAACGGACAAATAGAAAAGAAATGGGTTGGTTTAACAAGTAATAAGGTTATTTCAGAAGCAATCGACGAATTACTTTAAGAAATTCATGCGTTGCGAAAAACTGGAATCTTCGTTTTCTTTTATAGAAAGGATAAGGGGGTAAAGTCTAAATGCTGGTTTGGGCACAAAGACAAAAGAAAGAATGGTTTGTAAAACCCCCGAATAATGGTTGCCAGGAGCTTGCCAGGTCGTTGAATGTATCGCCGCTGCTCACCCAGATTTTAACAAATCGAGGAATAACCAGTTACGAACAGGGAAATGTTTTCCTCAGACCAAAACTAACGGACCTAATTGAACCAGACCGCATGCCGGGAATACAACCTGCGGTCGAGAGAATAAAAAGCGCTCTCAAAAATGATGAAAAAATTACAATTTATGGCGATTATGACGTAGATGGTATAACAAGCGTTTCTATTTTATGGCAGGTCCTTAAACTTCTTGGCGGTAATGTAGATTATTATATCCCGCATCGCATTGATGAAGGATATGGACTAAACACAGAAGCAATCGAATCACTTGCAAAATCAGGTACGAATCTTTTAATTACAGTTGATTGCGGCGTTACTGCTTTCGAATCCGCTGAACTGGCAAATCAGCTTGGCGTAGAATTGATAATCACGGACCATCACCAGATTATCGAACAGGCAAATAACAAATTACCTCATGCCTGCGCAATTGTTCATCCTGCTCTCGATAAATCGTATCCTAATCAGGATTCAGCCGGTGCGATGGTCGCATTCAAATTGGCATGGGCAATCGCAAACGCATTTACATCCGGTGCCAGACTTCAGCCGGAACTGCGAGAGTTCATGCTGAGCGCAACAAGCCTGGCAGCTATGGGAACTATCGCTGATGTTGTCGATTTGCGAGGTGAAAACAGAATCCTTGCAAGTTACGGTCTGAAAGCACTTCCAGAAAGTAAACTTTTCGGAATACAGGCTTTGCTTGAAACGCTTGGTTTAATCGGGCAAAAGCTCGATAGCTTTCATATAGGCTTTCGACTTGCACCAATGCTCAACGCGGCTGGACGTATGGGACATGCACGCCTTGCAGTTGAATTACTTACATCAGACAGTATGACACGCTCGATGCAGATTGCTGAATATCTTAAAGGACAAAACGACCTGCGGCAAAAATGTGAGCGAAAAATATTTAAAGAAGCCTGCGATATAATGGTCAAACGCAATATGATTCATCCTGACCGCAAGAGCATAGTACTTGCCGGAGATAACTGGCATATCGGCGTTGTAGGTATTGTCGCTTCAAGAATCGTAGATAAATACCACAGGCCAACAATATTATTGGGTATCCCTTCAGTTAAAAAAAATGATGATGCAGATAATGTAGAAAATGTTGTTGCCCAGGGTTCTGCTCGTTCCATACCTGGTTTTTGCATGATAAGCGGCTTGAAAGCATGTGAAAAACATTTAAATACATTCGGAGGTCATAAAATGGCGGCCGGCGTTACTATCGATTTTTCTAAAATCGAGCACTTCGCAGAAAAATTCGAAGAATACGCAAAACAAAACCTTGAAGATAAAGATATTGTTTCTAAACTTGAAATCGAAGCAATTGCACCTTTAAGCAATTTCAGACTTGAAACTGTCAAAGAATTACAAATGCTCGGACCATTCGGCGAGGGAAATCCTGAACCTGTTTTCGCGACTAAAGGAGTCCGTCTTGCTTCTCCGCCAAAAAGAGTCGGAGTGAACGGCGACCATCTCCAGCTTGTGATAAGCGATAATACAGCAACTCTTCGTGGAATAGGATTCAGATTCGGGAAATACGAAAAGAAGTTACTTGAATGCGAATTTTTCGATGTAGCCTATCAGCCCCAGATAAATAATTTCAACGGAAATACCAACGTCGAATTCAACCTTGTCGATATTCACATCTAATAAAGTGAATATCAAAATTTATTTCATTCAGGCATCAATCTTTATTTCTTTATCTCAATTTTTTCTATCTTGAATTGACCGAGGGTATTGACAATATTCAGAAATCCCTCTGGGTCCCCATTACCAAAAGCTAAAGTGATATGTCCCGGATCATATCCACCGAATCCGGCGCTTTTGAAAGCAGCATCTATGTTGTACCATTTGTCACCGATATAAACCCGTGTCCATGCATGACCACCAAATCCATTAGATAAATTCTGCCATTGCGAAACATAAACCACACCAGTAGCAACCTGAGCAGGTATCCCTGCGGCACGACACAATGCCGCGGTTAATACCGCATGTTCGGAACAATCGCCCTGCTTGCTTTTCGCGACTTCAGCCGCGGAAGCATATCCTACCGACAAGCTTTTGTCATCAATATAATCAGCAACAAAGCTTTCGATTTTGCGAGCGGCTTCTGATGCGTCTTTCGTATTGCCTATAGCTTTCTTTGCAAGGTCCTTAATAATTTTTTCATCGCTTTCGACAAATCGTGACGACCTGAGAGCTTCAAGTGCATCCTTATCGCTTCCTTTATATGGAATAGTTATACCTTTTGGTAATTCTGCTTTTTCGATTGTTAATACTATATCACCATTACTGGACTTTTGAACCTTTTGATTGTCAGTTGACAGGAATTGCAAATCAGCTTCAGGATTTGTTTTAGTTATATGATATGTTATTGATTTTACCGAGTTAATATTATCAATTGGCTGAGGACTGGCAAGAAACATCTTATCCACGATTTCGTAAACGTCGTTTTTGCCAAGTGCGAATTCCTTACTGCAAGCCACCTGCTCAATTACCATACCCATTACAGGCGTAACACTTTTTTGAAGTTTCAAATCATCGTCATAATATTCATCGGCATTGAGTTCTGCTACTGCTTCGGAAGTCGCGGTTGTCTTCAATTCTGTTAATTCGACGACTCGACCAAGCAAGTCAACCTGCTGTTTTGCGCCTACATTCACTTCGACATCGAATGCTGTTAACGTACTTGGCTCGAACATTTTTGCTTTATAGGAAGCCCCCTCTTTTAAACCTGTCTTACAATGCAGAAGACGCATTCCTTCTGACATCAACGCACCTTCGGGCCAGTCCATTTCATTTATATTCTGGCCGCTTGTTACAATAAGTTTTCCATCTTCATTAATAGTTCCAACTGTTTTTGTTGCTATAAGGCCAAGATCCTGAACAATTTCAAATCCAAGAGGCTTGCCGTCTTTTGTCTCTGTTGAGGAAGATTTTGTCGTAACATTAATAGTTACTCCAACTCGGCTTAACGTTAAATTCATCTCTATCGACGTTTTAACAATATCTCCGTCAACAACTCTTTCTTCGACTGCGTAACCAATCTTATGACTATCCATAAGTAATGCGAAATATTCTATGCCGTCAGATTCATCCTCATCAGCAAGAGATTCCATGGTTATCGGTTTTGTATCTATTTGTACAGACTCCGTCTTATCCTCTGCTATTATCGGTTTCGATGCAGGTGTGGCAAGTTTCGAAGACTCAATATTTTTTGTGGTAGTATTCGGTTCCTTTGGTTGCTCTGAATCGGATTTATTCTTGCAGCCTGATACAATAGATATCAATAATATAAAGCATATAAACAAAGAGATTGTCTTTTTCATATTCATATTCCTCAATTTTAGCCAGTTATTAAAGTTCACGAAATAATTATAAACCAACTAAGTACTTTCTTGCCAGAATAATTCTAATAATGTTAAATTTTATAAATGAACTAATTTGAACTGAAATGCCGAAATAATATATACTGAATGTTACAGATTATGAATTTTGACGAACTGAAAAAACTTGTTTCTTCGGAAAATCCACCGAATATTTGCACTGATTCGCGTGCAGTCAAGAGCGGCGATATCTTCGTTGCAATAAAAGGCACTGTTTCAGATGGACACGACTTTATCGAGCAGGCCATTTCAAACGGAGCACAGTATATCATATGCAAAGAATCCGCTTTCAAAGAACCAGTCACGAGCCACGAGTCACAAGCCACTATTATCATTGTCGAAGATTCGGTCTTAGCAGCCGCGATTCTTGCCCAGGCGAGTAAAGGCAATCCCTCTTCTAAACTGATAAATCTGGCAGTCACGGGTACAAACGGCAAAACTACAGTTACATATCTTGTGCGATCATGTATCAAACAGGCAGGAGAAAAATGCGGCTTGATTGGAACTGTTATCTACGATGATTGTTCAGGAAAAAGTACAGACGCCCCGCTTACTACGCCGGACTCTTTGACTATCGCGGAAAAACAAGCTGAGATGATAAAAAACGGCGCGAAATTCATGATAACAGAAGCAAGCTCTCACGCGCTTTCTCAAAATCGTCTTGCATATATAAATTTTAAAGCGGCCGCGTTTACAAACCTTACCGGTGACCATCTTGATTATCATAAAACAAAGCAGAATTATCTCGAATCGAAAACGAAACTTTTCACTTCACTTACATCGGATTCATTCGCGATACTAAATAAAGAGTCACCCGAGTCAC
The DNA here is from genome assembly GCA_016936075.1 of Sedimentisphaerales bacterium. Taxonomy (GTDB): domain Bacteria; phylum Planctomycetota; class Phycisphaerae; order Sedimentisphaerales; family Anaerobacaceae; genus JAFGPS01. The sequence goes on from JAFGPS010000104.1 coordinate 7,559, forward strand.
AATACATCGCGAAAAATACAAAAGCTAAAATTATCTGGTATGGTATCATGGGCTTTCAGCCCATGAATGCATGGCCAGGATGGCCATGCCACAAAGCCGACCTTGTCGCGAAAATAAAATCAATGGACGTAAGCGGAACAATTTACAGCTTGAACTACCAGGGACAATCCGCGATTGTAAAAACTCCGCTTATTGGTCGGTATAATATAAGCAATCACTTAGCCGCGGCGGGTTTGTGTCTTGGCACTGGTTTGGATTTGGAAAATATCGCTGCTGGTCTTTCTGAACTCAAGCTGATTCCGGGAAGACTTGAAAAAGTGAATTGGGCTGGAAACTTTACAGTTTTAATTGATTATGCACACACAGACGATGCGTTACAAAATGTTCTTTCTATTTTGAAACCATTATGCAAAGGCAAACTGCGTGTGATTTTCGGCTGCGGCGGAGACAGGGACAAAACAAAACGTCCACGAATGGCTCAAGCAGCAGAACAATTCGCTGATTTTATAACAGTAACAAGCGATAATCCCAGAACTGAAGAGCCGCAGGCTATTATAGATGATATTATCACAGGTTTTGAAAACCCAAATTCTGAAAACATTTCTGTTGTGTCTGACAGAAAACAAGCAATAGAAACAACAATCCAGGCCGCAGGCAAGGATGATATTATTCTTATCGCCGGCAAAGGACATGAAGATTATCAGATTATCGGCAAAACAAAAATACACTTCTCCGACAAGGAAATCGCCCAGAACTGCTTAAAACAACTTTAATTTTTTAAATTTCATAATAAAGGTTATTTCTACCTTAAATTTGATGCTTTTTCTGCATTTTTTCCAAAAATATTGTAACAAATTCAGTTTTTTTACGTCTTTACATAATAAAAGCATAGTGGTAATAAATATATTGTGAGAAAAGATATTTTCTGCCTGTCGGAAGTTAAATAAGCAAATGGGTTGAAAAAAGTGGGATTTTTAATGGACAAAAAACAGGACAAGAAAGGTAAAAGAAAAAAGCTGAAAAAGCTTCATATACTTATACCAATTCTGTTTTTATTTCTTACGGTAGGGATAATTATACATCATCGATCCGGTACGAAAAGTAAACTACATAGAAAAATAGAGGAGTTACATGCCGCTGGATATCCTGTTACATTGAAAGAACTGGACGAATTATATTCCATACCTGATAGCGTAGAAAACGCCGCTGATTTTATATTAGATGCAATATATTATTATAAAGACACAAACGATCCCAGGCTTGTAAATGTTGATGACTGGGTGGTTATATTTCCAAAAGGAGAGGTTATTTCTGATACGGTAATGAAAAATGCATCTCAATATCTTCAGGATAATCAAAAGAGTCTTGGATTATTGCATAAAGCCGCAACATTGAAATATTGCAGATATCCAGTAGATTTGAGTACCGGCCAGAAACTGAGTATTATAGATTTACTGACAATAATGAGGCTGCTTGGTGTCGAAGCGGTTTTAAATGCTGAAAACGGCGATAGTGAAGCTTCAGTAAAATCATTGATATGCAGTTTAAACGTTGCTGATTCTCTTTCCAATGCCCCGTTGTTAGTTGGGCAGCTTGTCAGAATCGCTTGCCTGAATTATGATGTTAAAACACTGGAGTATATCGTAAATCTAATTGATTTTACTGATGAACAATTAGCTCAGCTTTGTGATACCATAGCAGACAAACAGAGACTTTCGGGTTTATCATATGGTCTTACCGGTGAGCTTTGTGACGCAATAAGTAATTTTGAGAATTACACACCTTATACAAGTATTTATGGTAATGAAATTTCGCTCCCAAAGAGATTCCTTGTCTCAGTTTATAGAGGCATAGAACTTAATAAATCTGATTTGATTATTTATTTGGAAATCTTAAACAAAACTATCGAAGCAGGCAAACTCCCTTTAGAAAAACGTCTGGAAGCGGCTAAAAAAATTCTAACTGAAATTGATAATACTTCAAAAATTCATTTAGTTGTAAAGACAACTGCCCCCTCCTATCCACAATATCTATCCCGAGAGTTGACTAACATATCTAAGTTAAGAGCTGCCCAGGCCGCTCTCGCTATCCAGCGATACAGGTTAAAGATTAGAAAACTACCTGATTCGCTAAGTGATCTTGTTCCTGAATATCTTGACTCTGTTCTTTCAGATCCTTATGACGGAAAAGAATTGCGATATAAAAAACTTGATCCAGGTTTTGTTGTTTACAGTATAGACAAAGATTTAATTGATGACGGCGGCATGGAGGAACCAAAGAACAGACAACAAAAAATTCCTCATTGGGATATTACTTTTACTATCAAAAAATAAGAAGATTATTTAAATGAGCAAAATGAAACAATCTATTAAAAAATATATGCTCACTGCTGTTATTATTTTGTTATTAATAAATTTTGCTTTGTTTTTTATTTTGATTACTCAACAACAAAAACCAGATCCGGCAAGTGAGAAAAGAATTCGTAAAGTGGCTGCTATACAACTCAATAAAGATCCTAACGAACTCACTGATGAAGATTTCGCAAAGATAACAAAATTAGAGTTCCTGCCACAAATCTTCATAGATCCATCAAAAATACTCACTTCTCCGATGAAACCAGTATGCCTTTCAGATATCAATCTG
>JAFGPS010000105.1 GCA_016936075.1 Sedimentisphaerales bacterium
AATATCATGCTGTATCGACGAGGAGCTTGATAAGCTCGATAACCTGACGCGCGAGGTTATTATCCTGCATTTCCTGGAAGGTCAGAAGATGACTGATATTGCGGAGAAGTTCGGCCTTTCTCAACCAACTGTATCGCGCAGAATAGAATCAGGTATAGACTCGCTTCGACAAAAACTAAAATCACGAGGTGTGATAGTAACAGCCGCTATGCTCACTGCCCTGCTTATGGAAAATATAGTTCAAGCCGCACCTGCTTCTATTATGAGAGAGCTTGGCAAAATAGCTATAGCAAGAAGTAAAGCAACTATCGGTGCAGAAATTGCGTCAACTATTTCTACAGTAGCCGCTGTAAAAATGAAACTTATTGCTGGTATGATGATAGTATTAGCCGGAGCGGGCATAACCGTTGTTTTTTCATTTATCGCAAACGGCGAAAATAAGCCTGCAAGTATATGGGAACTGGTCACTAAACCTCAAGAAAAAGAATCTCAAGAGAATCAACCTAAGGAAAAACAACCTGAACCAGATAATAAGATTAATGAAGTAAAGACTGTGAATAATAACGCTGATATTACAGTTGATGAATTGTTGGGTAAATACAAACAGGCACTTGAATCGACTAAATCCTTTATCAGTAAGGGTGAATTTACTTCTACACATGATTCTGAATTAGGTGTAGATGCACCTGATCCAAAATTGGTTGGTATGAAAAGTAAAGGCGGCACATTCGCAATATGCGAGGTCCGATTCGATGGTAAAAGCAGGTATGCAAGTGAATACAGTTGGAACGAACCAAATCCACCAAAGGAATCTCGTGTTAGAGATAAAGCTGATAAATACCTGATAAACACTTTTGTGGATGGTGAACTTTATAACCACTCTGTTACTATGAATAATAACACTGGCGCTGGAGTAGCTCAGATAACTAAGACATCATCTTCTTCAATCGGCTATGAAGGCCCCTTCTTAGGTGATGGTCTTGCCGGTACTGAGCGATTAGATACAGTTCTGGAAAGTTCAAATAATATTTCAGTACGTCCTGCAACCGAGAAAATTGGTGATTCCGAGTGCTATGTTATAGATGCTCAAACAAAGTATGGAATAGTCACTGCCTGGTTTGATACTGCTCATGGATACAATGTTGCAAGAGTTAAATGCAAAGGGACAGAAGGTGATTTCGATACTTCTATTAACAGGCTGAAACAAGGACAAAGTGCATATCGAGACATTACTTTTGAAAATTTCGAAGACATTGATGGCATCTGGGTCCCAATGGAGTATACATATTCTGGAAATACTATATGGGGTCCTGATACTTATGGTAAGGGTGAATCTCATTACATACGTACAAAATTTGTTTTGAATCCTGACCATGATGCCCTTGGTTCATTTGATAATCCTCTTAAGAACCCTGTAAATGACCCTGAATTGGTTAATGGAACAATGGTTATAATAGGCTTTTTAAATAAAATATGTACATGGCAGGACGGAAAGATATTGGAAAATGGTGAAGTATTTGACATAGATAATATAAAACCTATATCACTTTTGGGAAAGTCTTTGCCGGATATTACACAAGTCAGGCTCGATCCAGATGCTATTAAGAATAAAAAGCTTCTTGTATGTTTCTGGAATATGGACAATAGTGAGAGCAAGAGATGTATTAATACGTTAAACAAAAGAGCAATGGCTCTATTAGATACTAAGGATGTTTATATGGTATTTATGCACGCCGGACCTCTTGCAGATAAAACATTTCAGTCTTGGATTACTAAAAATGAAATTCTCCCTCCTGCCGGATATCACCAGTCAAATTCAGAAGAACTTCAATACACCTGGGGCGTTAAATCACTTCCATGGCTGATTTTAACAGACAAAAATCACATTGTAACTGATGAAGGTTTTTCGATAGATGATTTGGATGGGAAACTTGAAGATTGAGATATAAAAGTCTCCTTTTAATATTGCATAATAATTAAACACTTTCAAAATTTTTTATTTTCCTGAATAAAAAATAGTTTCTGTAACATCTTATATTTGAGTAGAAAACAAAATACGAGTATAATAGCGTTATGGAGACTTGAAAAATGGCGGAAAGTGAATATATATTATTGAGGCGTTTTTCCGTAAATGGGGATGCCGAAGCATTTAGAGAGATTGTAAAACAACACGCTCCACTGGTATATGGAGTGTGCCTTCGAATCTTAGGAAATAAAGATAATGCGGCCGATGCGGTGCAGGATACTTTTTTGCAATTAATTCGAGAAGCGGCTGAAATTACCGGCTCGCTTCCAAACTGGTTGCATCGTGTCGCTAAAAACAGATCTGTCGAACTAATTCGACAGGATTCATCGAGAAAACAACGTGAACAAAATTATGTAGCTCATTCTGAAAAGCGAAATTTTCAAAAAGAAACAGTCACTTGGCGGAAAATATCATGCTGTATTGACGAGGAGCTTGATAAACTCGATGAACTGACGCGTGAGGTTATTATTCTGCATTTCCTGGAAGGCCAGACGATGACTGGTATCGCGGAAAAGTTCGGTATTTCTCAACCAACTGTATCGCGCAGAATAGAATCTGGCATTGACTCTTTGCGTGATAAATTAAAAATAAGAGGCGTGATAGTACCCGCCGCTATGCTGACTGCCCTGCTTATGGAAAATATCGTTCAAGCCGCGCCTGCTTCTATTATAAAGGAGCTTGGAAAAATTGCAATAGCCGGCAGTAAGGCAGTCACTGGAGCGAAAATAAGCACTGGTATATCCGCAGCAGGCATGGCGGTCAAAGCAAAAATAATAGCTACAGCGGCTATAATAACAATTTCGATTGGCTCGGTTGCAATATATTATAATTCTAATAATACTTTGAAAGCCGCCATAAATACGCAAAGTCCATGGGATTTGATACGGCAGGAAATGATTAAAAATGATGAACCTAATGAGTCTGCAAAATCGATTACCTCAGTTCAAACGCAAATAGGTGAACGTATTCTCCACTTTCCAAAAGAAAACTCCATAGGAAAGCTTGCAAT
>JAFGPS010000106.1 GCA_016936075.1 Sedimentisphaerales bacterium
CAGAAGAGAAATGCGACATTATCCAACTCTGAAAAAAACAAGAAAGCTATGGAGATTAAAACATGTTGCTTAAAGTCCCGCCATTCAGGACGCACCCTATTTATTTCTTATGTTAATCCGGCCCTAGCTGTTGGCTGAACATATCAGCTTCTCTTTTGGAACTACTTCTTCAAGGAAATTATGTATATCAGCATCTTTGCCTTGATATGGCTTAAAAACAATAACATGAGTTATTTGGCCACGAAATATGTCCTTTGGCCCTTTTATAAAAAGATGATAAACCGTTTGTTCTTCTGCGTTGCTCTTGTCTACACTCGCAACAACCTTTAGAATATCATCTGGTAATAGTTCGAGATGTTTTACGCGCTGAAATGCGGCTGTCATTAAAACACCCAAAATCCCGAGAAGTCTGGACATTTTTGATGTGTACTGCATATCAATTCTAAGTTTACCAGCCGCAGAAGATACATTCCCAGTACATGCCATATATCCTTTAGTAAAGCCAATGAGTGGGTGGATTTGCTCAGTTCGTTTTAAATTAATAAGAGCTTTGTCTGATAAGTGTACATTCTTGTCTGTGAGTACTTCCATAGCCTGTGTCTCCGGTTATTGTTCAGGAACTATTGTTCCTCATAACATATTATTCTATGGTTTCTGTATAACTTGAATATTCGGATGTTATACAGAAATTAACAAATGTTTAGACTCCGTCATACCCTGGGTACGTCTACGACTAACAAAAGTTTAGTCCCCGTCGGTGTTAATTCAATATATATAACTTCTCAATTGGTGTTAAAATCAAAATAAGTTCACTTTACTAACTTATTTTATTTTATGATAGAGGAATTGCAAGGAAATATTTATATATTAACTCTAATATTTCTTCTATTTTTATCTTTGCGTGCTTTGCGGCTTCTATGAAGCCAGACCTGTCAAGAATAAAATTTGTTTGAAGATTGCCGCGACTACTTCGCTGAAGCTACGAAGTCTCGCAATTGTAGATGTTACATAATTCGTGGACAATATTTAGCGAACTCAGCGGTTAAAAATAATTATCCTCGCAAGAACTGTTCTATTATGCTTTGGAAGTCACTGAGTCCGAAAGGTTTTCGTAAGAAAGGTAAGTGGTTTTTGTTTAAGTATTCTTCTCTTTGCGGCGTAATATTCGCAGAGTAGAATACGAAGTTTTGTTTTAGCCGTGGGTCGTATTCGATTGCCTTCTGATAAAACTCAAATCCATCCATGCCGGGCATTTCTATATCAGAAACAATCGCATTATAAAAATGCTTCCTGACAAGTTCCATTGCACTCTGGCCGTCAGATGCCATTTCAGCGTTACCTTTCGAAGATAGCAGTGAGCATACGAGCTTGCGCAGGGATTCGTTGTCGTCAACAATAAGGAACCTGCTGTCCCACATCGTAGTAAAATTCTCAATATTAATATATGGTTTCATTTCTTTGCTGAGCGCATCGATATAATCCTGAATTCGCAACAGGTGAGATTGTATTTCAGAAGTTATATACTCTGTTTCACGATTCAGTGAGCCGAAAGTTCCTGCTATATATAGGAATACAGGATTCAGTTCACACGATTCGGCGCGTGCCATATACTCAATAACCAGTTTCTTGGCAACCTTTTCCCCGGCAAGGTGTCTCTCGAATTTCTCAAGAAGTCCTTCAACATTATCTATGGTCTTTTCATCGAGAAAAACATCCAGCAATATAGGCTTTTTGTTTTTTATCAGGTAATCATAAACCATAGACATGAAATCTGAATGCAGTTTTTCATCTTCAGATAATCTAATTAAGAAGTTTGAAAAGTCTTTGTCGCTAACAAAATGCTCAGCCGCTTTTGTATATATACTCCCCACACGCGACTCAATTGATTTGAGCCATGTTACGACTTCCCCTATTTCTAACATCGCCGAAACAGCCATACCATAATCCCCCAAAAAAGTACAACTCAAAAAACCGCTTTTAAATATTTCTCATATTCTAATTTTACAAAGTCCACTTTATTGATGCCATAAAAAAATCATAAAAAATAATATTTTTTAATCAAGCTTATTTGTAAAAATAGGCAATTTTTCAGGTGCCGACGTTTTGAGACATTATCAACTAAAAGCAAACTATTTTCTTGTTTTTATGCGTTAAAAGTAGTAAAAGTACCGTTTTGCTGATTATAAAGTTTAAATGAAGTTCAGCCGGAGTTAAAAATATGGCTGCTATATTGATTGGACCGCAAGAGGTTCTTTTAATCGTAATTGTAACCGCGATAGTCGTTTTTGTTATTGCAAGACGTAAACGTTGAGTTTTTATGAGCAATATTACTGAAAATACGAATATAATCGAAGTAACGAACCTAACTAAGAAATTCGGCGATATCACCGCGGTTGATGATATTTCCTTTTCAATCGAACAGGGTGATATTTTCGCGTTTCTCGGTCCCAACGGTGCAGGTAAAACTACTACGATAAAAATGCTGACTACCCTGCTCAAACCAACAAGCGGAAGTATTCTTATAGATGGGAACAATCCATCGACTCATCAGGACAAAATTCGCCGCAGTTTCGGTATCGTTTTTCAGGACCCAAGCATGGACGATGAATTAACCGCGTGGGAGAACATGGAATTTCACGGAGCGTTGTATCATGTCCCTAAAGATATTCGCCGCAAAAGAATCGAGGAGCTTCTGAAATTTGTTGAGCTATGGGACAGGAGAAAGGATTTCGTAAAAACGTTCTCAGGCGGCATGAGCAGAAGGCTCGAAGTCGCGCGAGGCCTGATACACCATCCGAAAATTCTGTTTCTTGACGAACCGACTCTCGGACTCGATCCGCAAACGAGGAACCATATATGGAGCCATATACTCAAGCTCAACGAAATGGAGAAAATGACCGTCTTTCTCACAACGCATTACATGGAGGAAGCAGAGAAAGTCGCACGGAAAATCGCGATCATAGATCATGGCAAAATCGTCGCACAGGGAGCTTCCGGCGAGCTTAAAGAAAGTACCGGCACTTCAACTCTCGAAGAAGCATTCCTCAAGCTTACCGGCACAACAATTCGCAAGGAATCCGCCGACGCACTCGACAAGATGAGAATCGGCAGGCGTATGTGGAGAAGGAAAAAAGGATGACAACGATTTACATTCTATGGCTGCGACAGATAAAACGCTATTCCCGCTCCAAAGCGAGGATAATCGGCTCGCTGGGCCAGCCGCTGCTGTTCCTTATCGCTATGGGTTTTGGCATGGGACGCATGTATAAATTAGCGACAAACGGCGGCAACTACATGGACTTCCTCGCTCCCGGCATAATCGCGATGGGAATCATTTTTACCGGCACATTTTCCGGAATCGAAATCATCTGGGACCGTCAGTTCGGCTTCCTGAAAGAAACGCTCGTTGCCCCGACATCGCGCATCAATATCATGCTCGGCAGAACGCTCGGCGGCGCGACAATAGCTGCATGCCAGGGCTTCATAATTCTCGGCATTTCGCTATTAGTTGGTTTCCGGCCTCAGCTTAGTGCAATTACGCCGTTAGCGTTGGTCTTCATTTTCCTGATTGCCCTGCTATTTACCGCACTGGGAACAGCGATAGCGTCACTAATGGATGATTTTCACGGCTTCCAGCTAATCATCAACTTTTTGATTATGCCGCTGTTTTTCCTTTCAGGAGCATTGTTCCCGCTGGAAGACCTTCCTCCGGCATTCAAGTTTATAACAATGATAAATCCCTTATCATACGGCATAGACGGCTTAAGAGAAACGCTCATAAACGTACACCATTTCGGAATTGCGACCGACCTGTTAGTACTCGGCACAGTCACAGCCATAATCATGACATTAGGAAGTTACCTATTCTCAAAAATACAGTTATAAATTGGCTTTGTTTCGCAAAGTAGTCGCTCGTCACTGGTTTCTCGCTATTGGAATTAGTTTTTATACAAATCAATTAACGAGATACGAGCATCGAGAATCAAGTGACGAAATTGGCTTTGTTTCGCAAAGTAGTCGCTCGTCGCTGGTTTCTCGCTATTGGAATTAGTTTTTATACATA
>JAFGPS010000107.1 GCA_016936075.1 Sedimentisphaerales bacterium
CTTGCAAAATTAATCCTCCTAAAATACTTTAATTTTCAGGATATAATTATACATTAACTAACCGACTTTAGCAACAAGCCCCTGCGCGGGTATGACAAAGTCAAGGCTGATGAGTAAGGTAAAAAAAGGATTCACGTACATTCGACTTCGCTTATAATAAGCTCTGTGGGGTAAGACAAATCGTTATATTTGTTTTCCATACTTGACATTGGGGCTCAAGGTCAATAAAGTGTATCTATGGCAAAAAAGTTATATATCATTGATGGTCACGCTCATATTTATGCGGCTTATTACGCACCCATGCGGCAGAGGCTCACAAGTCCTTCCGGCGAGCCTACAAAAGCGGCTTATATATTCACGCAAATGCTTTTCGGGCTGATACAAAGGCAAAAACCTGATATGTTAGTCGTGACGATGGACAGTAAAGCTCCGACTTTCAGGAGTGAAATTTATCCTGAATACAAGGCGCATCGACCACCAATGCCGGAAGATTTGCCAAAGCAGATAGAACGAATCGAGCAGATAGTAAAAGCTATGAATATTCCGATTCTGCGTCTTGACGGCTTCGAGGCGGACGACTTAATCGGAACGCTCTCGAAAAAGGCCGCTTCTGATGGTTACGAATCGCTGATTTGCTCGAAAGACAAGGACCTGCTCCAGTTAATCGATGACAATATCAGTGTTTACGATGTGAAAACAGATACAATTACTGATGAAAAAGCAATGGTTGAAAAAATGGGAGTCAAACCTGAGCAGTTTATAGATTGTCTTGCGTTGCAGGGTGACACTGCCGACAATGTTCCCGGGGTACCTGATGTGGGACCGAAAACGGCTATTGGATGGATACAGAAATACGGCACACTCGAAAATCTGTACGAACATGTAGATGAAATAAAAAGCAAACGCGGCGATAATCTGCGGAACTTCAAAGACAAGGCTTTGCTGAGTAGGGAGCTTGTCACAATAAAAACTGATGTACCAATCGAAGTCGATTATAAAAAATTTGAATTGCAAAAATACGATGAAGCCGAGCTTGTTAAAATATTTAACGAACTTGGTTTTGTTCGACTTATTTCACAGATCGGACTTGAGACCGGCCTATCTTCCTCCACTGGTGAATCAATTCAAGTTCAATCACAGGCAGGATTATTTGATACTGCAAGCAAAAATAAAGATTACCAACTGATTGATACGGCTGAAAAGTACGAAAATTTCCTCGAAGAGTTGAAAAAACAAATGTTATTCGCGATTGATACCGAAACGACTTCTGTTAATCCTATGCGAGCGGAACTGGTTGGAATATGTATTTCATGGAAACCGAATACAGGATATTATCTTGCTATAAAAGCTCCGCTTGGGATAAAGCATCTCGATGTAAATTCAGTTAGGGAGTCTTTATCGCCCATACTTATTAATAGTGACATAAAAAAAATCGGGCAGAATATAAAATATGACATGCTTGTTCTGCAAAATGCAAAGATGCCCTTAAAGGGTATATTTTTCGATACAATGGTTGCGTCATATTGCCTTACTCCTGAGCGAAGTCATTCGATGGATAATATGGCGAGAGATTTTCTCGGCTACGAATGTATGCCGATTTCGGCTCTTATAGGTAAAGGCAAGAATCAGCTTACTTTCGATATGGTTGATACCGCCGCTGCTTGTGATTATGCCGCGGAAGATGCTGATATTACATATCGTTTGTATTTATACTTTAAGGAAAAGCTTAAGGCTGAGCCGAAGCTGAAAAAATTGTTCGAGGAACTTGAAATGCCGCTCGTATCTGTTTTAGCGGCGATTGAATATAACGGCGTTTCGCTCGATTCTGATATGCTAAGGAAAATGTCGAGTGAAATTGGAGAGGGACTTAAAGGTATAACTGATAAAATTTACGAACTGACTGGAGAAGTATTTAATATAGATTCACCAAAACAGCTTTCGGAAGTGCTTTTCGGCAAGTTGGGTTTGCCTCCAGTTCGTGTTACCAAGTCCGGCCAAAGCACTGATGCTTCTGTACTGGAAGAATTATTAGGCCAGCATCCGGTTATAGAGTATATTCAGCAATACCGTATGCTAACTAAACTGCAAAGTACTTATATCGAAAAGCTTCCATCACTTGTAAATATAAAAACGTCACGAGTTCATACTTCGTTCAATCAGACTATTACATCAACAGGCAGATTAAGCTCAAGTGACCCTAACCTGCAAAATATTCCGATACGAACTGAACTTGGAAGCAAAATCCGCTCGGCTTTTGTGCCGCAAAACAAAGACGACCTGATTTTGAGCGCGGACTATTCACAAATTGAGTTGCGTTTACTGGCGCATTTTTCGAAAGATAAAGCGCTTATGACGGCTTTCGAGCAGGATAGAGATATTCATGCTTTTGTCGCTTCGCAAATTTATAACTGCCCGATAGAAGATGTCACAAGCGAAATGCGTTCTCGATGCAAGGCTGTTAATTTCGGAATTATTTACGGGCAGGGGCCTTTCGGATTATCACGAACTATCGGTATAAGCCATGCTGACGCGAAAAAGTTTATCAAAGACTATTTTGAAAGATATAACACAATTCGCGATTTCTTCGATAAATGTATAGAAGATGCGAAAAAGGCTGGGTACGCAGAAACTATCATGGGCCGCAGAAGGATTATTACTGACCTGGATAGCAGGAATGCTGGTAAACGTTCTCAGGCGGAGCGGCTTGCGGTTAATACTGTAATTCAAGGTTCGGCGGCGGATTTGATAAAAGTCGCGATGATTAAAATCCAGAATAAAATCGAAAATGAAAATTTGCCTGTGAAAATGATACTTCAGGTTCATGATGAACTTGTTTTTGAATTGCCTGCTTCGGATGCACAAAAATATTCGAAATGGATTCAGTCGGATATGTCTAACGCGATAGAACTCGATGTACCTCTTAAAGTTGATGTTACAATCGGTCCGAGTTGGCAGAAAGGATAATGCGAATTCGCAATACGATTGTGCTATTTGTCTTGAAAAATTAGATAAAAAGGTTTAAATTATAGTATACAAAGGATTTGTGTCTGTGGTTAAAAAAGTGAGAAAATATTGTGGAGGTACTTCTATGAATAAAAAAATCAACTCGAAAAGGGAAAAATATTCCTGCATAATTCTTCTTGTTATATTTTCTATTATTTTAATCGGCTGTTCCAAAAAAAAATCATCGGAGACTGATAAACCAGGTACTTATGATGTAAAAGTTCTTGTTCTGGATGATTGCGGTATAATAAGTGATTCAAATGAACAATCTAAAACAGATTCGGTGTTAATGCTGGATTCGGGAGGTAAGCTTCTTAAGAAAATCGATGGATTTCAGGTTAAAGAAGGTTACGGTGAGAATAAAGCTATATCTGTTTCAGAGGATGGTCGTTTTTTTGTAGTATGTGAAGATGGTGCAAGAAAGTTGAGTATATATGAAACATCCACAGGTTCTGAATACTGGTCACATACCTGGCCGGACAGAGTAGTTCATACAGCGGTATTTTTTAATAATACTTTATATGTATATGGAACTCGTTTCATTATGTCTATTGATGTAAGTGAAATAGGTAAAAAAGACATAAAAGAAATTGGTGGATATTGGAACGGCGTATGGCTTGATGTTGCGTTCGATAAGAAAAATAACTCCATTTGGGCGGTTGGCTCGATTATAAGGAAATACAATCTTGATTTTGAACAGGAATTTCAAATAGGTTCAGTTTTTGATAGTTCAGTCGCTGGCGCATTTTCGGTTGATACCACATCAGACGGTTCTGCATGGGTAGCGGTTCAGGAAGTTATTGAGAGAAATAATCTGGAAAATCAATTGCTGAAAATTTCTTCTGATGGGAAGATTATTAAAACTATACAATTGGATGTAATTCCGATTTGTGTTTGTGTGGATAAATCTGATGATAGTGTCTGGGTTACCGGAATGACATCAAACAGAGATTATTCGAAAATCGGTGACGAATGGCCCGAAACACTTACGGAACTAAACGAAGCAATCAAAACTGATGTTCAAACATATACGCATAAATACAATGCGAATGGGGATAAAATACTTGAATTAGACAAAGGCGGCTATTCGATAGTAATTGACTCGACGGACAAGTCTGCCTGGGTAGCGTGTCATGATAGTATCGTTCATTATTCCGATACAGGTGAAATAATCAACGAATATAAGGATGTTTCTAAACAGCATAAATGGATTGCTCTTGTACCTAAAGGTGAGAAATGAAAAATAAAATTATTGGTCTGGTTTTTGTTTTATTAAATATTTCATGCGCAACCCAGGAAATTATTCCTGTTGATCCTGGGCCGTTTTTAAAGGATAGCTATGAAGCAAGGAGCTTTCTGAAAAGATCATTATCTTCGGTTCCTAAGGGTATTACCCTTGTAACACCAGCAAACAAAGCTGACGTTCTTGATGTAAACTGGCCAGGGGATGCTCTTGTTGCGACAGTAACAGAAAATCTGCCATGGAAAAATCACTCCCATTACAATTTTATACTCGACCTTAGTGACATTGATTTAATGTCATACAATCAGACGGATTCGTCTGCTATGACTGCCTCGGTTCTGCTGGATTATTATTTTTCAAAACTGGTTAATAGAGATTTTAAGGTCGCAGGTGAGCATCATACTTTTATTTACCATCCAATACAATTTGCTTCTAATACATGGTTCAAAAAAGAATACAACATAATAATAACAGGAAGTGTCTATATTAATGTCGAATATAAAAATGCAGTAGTTACGGCAGATATTTCTGAAATATTTGAATAGTAATATTCTTGTATTCTTATAAAAAATCGAAATTAAAACCCAAACTTGACGATAATTACTCTTTTAATTACAATAGCCGCTTCGTAATTTGATTTGATTAATTGAATGAGTTAATTAGGGGATTAATTTCTTTTATAATTATCTTTTTCCTGTTTTGAGGTTTTTTATGACATTGATTAACGAGAATTTTTTGAAATTACAGGCCGGATATTTGTTTCCGGAAATAGGCAAGAGAAGACGTGCTTTTCAGGCGGCGAATCCTAACGCGAAAATAATAAGTATGGGTATCGGTGATGTAACCCAGCCATTGGCTCCGGCGGTAATAGACGCTATGAAAAAAGCAGTCGTGGAGATGGGACGCAAGGAAACGTTTCACGGCTATGACGATGACGGCGTAGGTTATAAATTCCTTCGCGAAGCTATCGTGGAAAATGATTTCAAAGCTCGCGGCGCGGATGTTGATATTGATGAAATAGTCGTTAGCGATGGAGCTAAATGCGATACAGGTAATATTCAGGAAGTTTTCGGTATAGATAATATCATAGCCGTAACGGACCCTGTCTATCCTGTCTATGTCGATACGAATGTAATGGCAGGCAGAACCGGAGCGGCGGCAGGGGGAAGGTACAGCGGGATTGTTTACATGCCCTGCATTGAGAAAAATAATTTTGTGCCGGAATTGCCGGAACAGAAAGTTGATTTGATATATCTTTGCTTCCCGAACAATCCGACTGGTGCGGTTGCGACAAAAGAGCAGCTTGCGAAATGGGTTGATTACGCAAAGAAAAACAAATCTATAATTCTTTTCGATGCTGCTTATGAAAGATTCATATCTCAGCCGGAGATTCCTCACTCGATATACGAAATCGAGGGCGCGAAAGATGTCGCAATCGAATTTCGCAGCTATTCGAAAACAGCAGGTTTCACCGGCGTACGCTGTGCGTTTACTGTAGTACCGAAACAGTTGAAAGCTTATACAAAAGATGGAAAAGCAATTGATGTAAATCCAATCTGGAAGAGACGTCAATGCACGAAGTTTAATGGTGTTTCGTATATTACTCAGGCTGGCGCTGCTGCGATTTATTCTGAAGCCGGAAAAAAACAGGTTCAGGAAACCATCGATATTTATATGAATAACTCTTCACTGATTCGCAAAACATTGAGCGAAATCGGTTATAAGGTTTATGGCGGCGTTAACGCTCCATATATCTGGCTCAAAACTCCTGAAGGAGTTGGTTCTTGGGATTTCTTCGATAAGGTACTCAATGAGGCTCATGTTGTTACTACGCCGGGAGCAGGATTTGGAGTTGCCGGAGAAGGCTATGTCAGGTTGACGGCGTTCGGTCTGCCTGAAAATGTCAAGGAAGCACTTAAACGTATTGCAGCTATGTCATAATGGCACAAGAGACGGCATATATTGGTTTAGGCAGTAATTTAGGCAATCGAAGGCAATATTTAGACAACGCATTGAAAATGCTCTCAGAAGCAAGCCAGGTCGAGCTTGGCAGGGTGAGTGATTTCATTGAGACCGCCGCTCTTGGAGGCAAATCTCAACAACCTGATTATCTCAATGCAGTTGCAGAGTTTAAAACTTCTCTTGAGCCTGAAGATCTGCATAAAAAACTAATTGAGATAGAAAATTCACTTGGCAGAGAGCGAAAGGGAAAATGGGCATCGAGAACGATTGACCTTGACCTTTTGCTTTTTGGTGACCATGTGATAAATACAGATAAATTGACTGTGCCTCATAAACAAATGCACCTGCGTTCATTTGTGTTGAAAGGCTTGTCTCAACTAAATCCTGAACTTATTCATCCAGTTATGGAAGTATCAGCAGGAGAATTGCTTTCCAGATTGAACGGTTGCGATTTTGCGATTAATCCCGATGTGCCGCAGCTTATTAGTATTGCCGGAAATATTGGTGTCGGAAAAACTACATTAGCGAAGAAATTAGCTGAGTATTTTTCTTGTGAAATATTGTACGAGCCTTATGATACAAATCCGTTTTTGCCTGAAGTATATGCGGGCAAGAATGAATTGTCACTCGATAGTCAATTGTATTTTCTGACAAGAAGAGTTAAGCAGTTGAGCCCGGATTGTTTATTGTCAAATCAGGTTTATGTTAGTGATTATATTTTTGATAAAGAACTGATTTACGCAAGGGCTTTACTTGATTCTAAACAACTCGCTTTATACGAAGATATTTACGAGCCGCTTTCTAAAAATGTGTGTAATCCAGTGTTAGTTATATACATGCATGATTCGGCAGGAGGATGTTTGGATAGAATTCATAACCGGAATCGTCCTTATGAACAAAGAATTGAACTTGAATTTCTTGAAAAAATTGCGGAATATTATGAGTGTCTTTTTGAGGGCTGGAAAAAATCGCCTGTTATAAAAATAACAACATCAGATTTGGATTATAAAAATCAGAATAGCGTTGAAAAAATTCTTGAGCAAATAAGTTTTTATGTAACGATAGAAAAATGAAAGTATCTCAAACAATACGTTCGGTAAGAAAAAATGTAAAAGAAGCCAGGAAGCAGGACAAGACTATTGGGCTTGTTCCGACAATGGGGGCCCTTCATGCCGGTCATCTTTCACTTGTGGAAGCCGCTAAGAAGAAATGTGACTATGTTGTAGTAAGTATTTTCGTAAATCCGACACAGTTCGGGCCGTCAGAGGATTTTGAAAAATACCCTCGTCCAATTGATGATGACCTTCAAAAATGTGAAAAGGCCGGAGTTGATGTGGTTTTTAATCCATCCGCTAACGAAATGTATCCTGAAAAAGTGATTACATGGGTAAATGTTGAGAAAATAACAGATAACTTATGCGGTCATTCCAGGCCGGGTCATTTTCGTGGTGTAACGACTGTCTGTGCGAAGTTGTTTAATATTGTTTCGCCGGACATGGCTTTTTTCGGCCAGAAAGACGCACAACAAGCAATAGTAATAAAGAGAATGGTTGCGGATTTGAATATGCCTTTGGAGATAGTTGTTTGTCCGATAGTCAGAGAGAAAAGCGGCATGGCGATGAGCAGCAGGAATAAGTATCTCAGCGAGCAGGAGAGGGTAGATGCGTCATATATCTATAAATCACTTCAAAAATGCAAAGAAATGATTGATTCAGGCTCCAGAAATACAAAAACAATCATTAACGAAATGCGTAATATATTAGAGCAGAAAGAGTCGATAAAAATTGAGTATATAAGCATTGTTGACGAAAAAACGCTCGAAAATATTGATTATATTAAAAATAATGCACTCATTGCTATTGCAGTAAGGATTGGCTTAACGAGATTAATTGATAATTTTCCAATAGACATAACTGTATAATGCTTTATAATACCGGTTTGCCTATGAAATAAATGATAATCACCTGATAAGAAATCAAGAGTTTAGATTATGTTTTTAAAATTAATGAAAAGTAAGCTGCATCGGGCGACCGTTACAGAAACGAAATTGCATTATCCAGGTAGTATAGCAATTGATTCCGCTCTTATGGAAGCTGTCGGTATTTTACCCTATGAAAGTGTTCATATTTTTGATGTGAACAACGGAAACAGGCTTGAAACGTATGCCATTCCTGCTCCTGCGAATTCAGGACAAATTACGGTTCTTGGTGCGGCAGCACACCTGATTGAGCAAAATGACATTGTAATTATTGTTGCTTATGGTTCTTTCACTCCAGAAGAAGCTGATGGATTTAAGCCCAAAGTAGTTGTTCTTGACGAAAAAAATAAGATTAAAAAGTAATTGTTTTAAGCTTTTGTTCGTTATTTTTAAGGGAATTAAAATAACAGAATAACAATATGCATCCAAGATTATTTGAAATACCTATAATTCATTGGCCAGTAGGAGCGTATGGGCCAATGCTGGTTTTAGGCTTCCTCGCGGCCATAACATTAATCAGATATCTCAACAAAGATATTGGAAAAGATCCCCAACATATAATTAATGTAGCTTTATATTCTCTCATCGGCGGTGTAATTGGCGCGCGAGTTTTTTACGTTATTCACTATTTCGATAAATTTAAAAATAATTTGCCTGGCATTTTTCAGACATGGAATGGCGGTCTTGAATTATTGGGTGGTGTGATTGCCGCAATCGTAATTATCCTTGTCTATCTTAAATATTACAAATTACCTATATTAAACTATATTGATGTTCTTGCAATAGGATTAATGCTTGGGATTGGGTTTGGCAGGGTAGGGTGTTTCTTAAATGGATGTTGTTACGGCAAGCCGGCGGATGTTCCATGGGCAGTACGTTTCCCATCTTATGTAAATAATTTTAATGAGAAATCAAAAATACCATCTTTCGTTTTTGATAGTCAGGTACATCCATGCTATTATAGAGACCGTATAGAGCCGCATTTGAAATTGCCAAGAGATTATTTTTATGCATTTGATGAAGATGGTTATGGCTATTTAAAACCGTTTGATGAGCTTTCAGAGCAGCAGAGATTTGAAGTGACTAAGGGGCAGTACCGATGTCTCCCTGTGCATCCTACCCAATTATATACGTCACTTGGTGCGGCGTTCTCAACGCTCTTGCTTTTTCTCTTCTGGAGGCGTTCGCGAAAATCAAAGAGTAAATTTCTTACGGGTCCAGGATGCACTTTCAGTTTAATGTTTGTACTATACGGAACAATGAGATTTATAATCGAAATGCTTCGTGATGATAATCCATTTGAATATGGCTGGTGGGCAATTTATAAAGGCGGAACTGTCTCACAGAACATCAGTATTTATATGATTATTATTGGAGTTGCGTTTCTGATAACATTCCAGGTTATTAATAGTAAAAAAGCGAGAAATACCAAATAAAGTATTAAGACATTTCAATTAAACACTAAACTACGAATTGTTTATATAAGAAAATTACAATTCAATCATCTTGTTAAGTTTTTCAACTTCGCCGGGTTTCATATGATAACTATGAGCCTTGTCAGGGTACTCGTTCGATTTTATTTCTTTGCTGTATTCCTGAAATGCTTTTAAGGTACGTTCAGCTAAATTGTCATAACTTTTTGAGAATTTAGGTAGATTGCCTCTTGTCAGGCCAAGAATATCTGGCGCAACTAATACCTGGCCGTCGCAGTGGGGGCCCGAGCCGCAGCTTATGACAGGTACTTCGCTGCGTTGAGTAATAATCTGAGCTACCTCAGCAGCGGCTCCTTCAAGTAGTAATGAGCTTGCACCAGCCTGTACCATTTGCTGAGATAGATTAATAAGCTGGGCCGCCATTTCCGCTGTAGTCGCTTCTGCTTTGAATCGCCCAATCTTGCTTATGCTTTGTGGGCGTATGCCTATATGTGCCATGACACCTATTCCTGCGTCACTGACAGCCTTTATGATACCAAGTTGGGCACTTGTCGCTTCTATCTTCACCATCTGTGCATTTGACTCTGTAATAAAGCGTCCGGCGTTCCTGATAGCATCGGGGATTGTTACCTGATACGAAAGGAAGGGCATATCTGCTACGAGAAATACATTTGGTGCACCTCGACGAACCGCACTGGTTATCGCGACCATGAAATCCATAGTGACAGGCAGCGTTGAGTCGAAGCCCAAAATAAGCTGTGAAGCAGAGTCACCTACTATTATCATTTCTATTTCTGTTTCAGAAACAAGTCTTGCTGTAGTGAAGTCATAGCAACTTATCACGGCGATTTTTCGCTGGTTCAGTTTTGCTTCAAATAAATCTGATATTGTTAAATGATTATTCATTCTCTTATTATATCACGAGGAATACAGGAAGATAAGACTTAAATATGATTTTTTTGCTAAAGAACTCACAGTCAAATCGTGAAATTGTTAGAACTTGCGATGCTTGTAAATCGTATTTATTATTGGACTTTTAATTAAATAATTAGGTTTTTGAGAAAGATAATATTGGAATTAGGGTTTTTGATAGTAAAAACTTGATTATCATCAGAAAAATATTACTTTTTATATAAATACATATTTTTCGCTAAAGAAATTTATACGTTTTTATCGATGAATAACTATAAAGAGGTTCGGATATAAAATTTGTTATTATCAGCTTTTCATCACCCTCCTCCGAAGCCAGATTCTATTTTGGGATCTGGCTTTTTTTGTTTCTTTGTATGTTAATATAGGTATCATGGGTGTAATGGTATAAAATAGTAAAAATGAAATGAGTTTGCTTGGGAAGAAATATTTTTTGTAAAAAGAGATATACGAAATATTAAATATTTCTTGTATTTTTATGTTAGTATAGGCGATATAGTGATTTGGTCTTATAAAGAATGCTGCTTTATAGCAGTGACAATTCTATCGTTGTTTTGAGAATCTCTATCAATTCTTATTTCACTAAAAACATTAGTCTTATCAAGTAATTCATAGACTGTTTTTCCCTGAGCGTAACCAATTTCGAGTATCAAAGCGGCGTTGGGTTTCAGGAATGTGTCAACTTTTTCAATAATCCTTTTGTAAATATCTAATCCATCATGTCCGGCCAATAAAGCTATTTGTGGTTCATGGTCTTTGACATTTTTATCGAGTTTTTCATATTCGATATTGCTTACATATGGGGGATTAGAAACAATCAAATCAAATTTTCCAGTGTCAAGCTGAGGAATGACAGGATCGAACAAGTCGCCAGATAAAAGTTTTATGCGATTCTGTAAATTAAACTTTTCAGTATTTCGGGCAGCTATTAGTAAGGCCTGGTCGGATATGTCTGTAGCGATTAAATTAGCTTGTGGGAAGTTCTTCGCAATAGCAACAGCGATACAGCCGGAGCCTGTACATAAATCACATACAGATTGAATGCCATCACGCATTCGCAAGAATTCTATGGCTCTCTGGACAAGCAGTTCAGTTTCCGGTCGAGGAATTAAGCAGTCTTTTGAGACTTCTATTTCCAACGAATAAAACTCTGTTTTACCAACAAGGTATGCTATAGGCTCATGCAGTCCGGCACGTTTAACCAAAACATGAAGTTTGTCTAAATCCTGTTTTGAAACCTGCTTGTCATGTTGAGTATATAATTCGATTCGTTTTAATCCAAGAATATTGGAAAGAAGTAATTCCGCATGAAGACGCGGCGACTCAATACCCTTATCTTTGAGGTATTGATGTATCCATACTAATAATTTGTTTATAGTCCATGATTCCACGGCGAAATTATATCCTGAAAAAGGCAAAAACAACAAGGATAAAAGAGTTGAAATTTGATTCAATAAAAAATACCTTAAATGTGATAAATTAGGAAGAGGAAAAAAGTGAAACGAATAAGAACCTGTATTACGGCGTTAGCAGTGTCGTTTATGCTAATCAATTCTGCTCATGTAAGCAATTCTTTTTTTCAGTTATACGAAGAAGGAAGTCCAATTTTAACGTATGCAAGTGGAAGCTGGGATGCAAAAAACACAATAATTAGCATAGATGTAAGCGGCGAGAATTCACCCTATCCATGGTCACGATTCTGGAGCTTTTCTTTTGAATAGTATTGGAGATAGTCTTGTAAACTGGCTGAAAAGAAGACGTACATTATAAGTTTTAAAATCAAATATAGACTTTATCCATCATTCTCGGGAATGGAATGCACTGGCGGATATGTTTCTGGTCAGTAAGCCAGGCAACTGTTCTTTCTATGCCGAGACCAAATCCGCCATGCGGGACTGAACCGTATTTTCGCAGGTCGAGATACCATTCGTAATTTTCAGGTTTCAAGCCTTGTTTGTTAATTCTTGAAACAAGTCTGTCATAATCATCTTCTCTGATGGAGCCGCCGATGATTTCGCCGAAGCCAGCCGGGGCGAGCATATCGAAATTAAGTACGACATCTTCGTTTTCCCTGTCGGTTTTCATATAAAAGGCCTTCGCTTGTTTCGGGTAGTGAGTAACAAAGATGGGCTTATCGTGCATCAGTGAAATAATAGTTTCGTCCGAGCCGCCAAGGTCCTTGCCCCATTTGAATGCCGCCGCTAACTGCGCGTGCCTGGGATTATTCTCTATTTTTATTTCTGTTTCAGCAAGTGTCGAACGTAGCTCAATCAACTCTGCGGCGTTTTTATCTTTTTGCCATTGCTTGAGTTTGCCTGTGTCCTGAGATTCAAGCTCAGTGATTCTTGTTTCAATTTGTTTTTTCTCTTCCAGAAACTCCTGTAATTGATTCACGAGAAAATCTTTAGTCTTATCACTTGTCAGGATATTTACACAATCGGTATAAGTTAATCTATAGAATGGCGGCGTGATTTTTTCCAAAGCTTCGATATTGGCTCCCAACGCTTCAAGTTCCGCTCTATTGTCAGAAAGAACGCGAGAGACAATACTTGATACGAAGTTTTCCGCTAATTCGAGCAGGCCGGGAAGCTCTATGAATGCTACTTCAGGTTCAACCATCCAGAACTCGGTAAGATGTCTTCGTGTTTTGCTTTTTTCGGCACGGAAGGTCGGTCCGAAGCAATAAACTTTACCGCAACTCATAGCCGCTGATTCGAGATGTAACTGACCGGTTTGCGTCAGGTGCAGGGGAGTTCCGAAGTAATCGACTTCGAAAAGCGATTGTTCCTCTTCGCCCGCGATGGAAGTAATGATTGGCGTATCGATGAGAGTGAAGCCGTTATCGTTAAAGAATCTGCGAACCGCATCAATTACAGTATGCCTGATTTTCAAAATGCACCATTGTAAATGCGAACGCAAATGCAGGTGACGATTCTTAAGCAGGAAATCTATGCCGTGAGATTTCGGAGTAATCGGATAACCTTCGGAAACGCTAATAATTTTCGCGTCCGTTACAGCCATCTCATATCCGCCGACACTACGCGGCTCGGCGCGTATTGTACCTGTAACGGTGAGTGATGATTCCTGACCTATATGTTTAAGCTGCTCGAAAATCTCATCCGGGACATTTCCTTTTTCAACAATACACTGGCATAATCCTGTGCCGTCACGAATAATCAGGAACTGTATTTTTCCGCTTGCCCGGCTGTTGTATAACCAGCCGGCTAATGTTACCTGTTTGCCTGTGTTTTCTGATAATGATTTTATCGTAGTATAATTGCTGCTCATAACTAACTTCCCTGTTATATTGTATTCCTAATTAAAACTATCATAAGGCCATATATTAATCAATTCGCCTGACAAAGTAAAATCTTCACCAGACTTTTCATATTGTAACTGCTTTTCCGTCGCCGGGTCAATAAAAGCTTCTGCCGGTGCATTGGATTTTATTTCATCCAAACTCTCCGGCCACGTGCCGTGTTCATCTTTATATTGCCTGAGTGCTATTAATATTTTTGAACCTCTCAGCAAGGTATTGTCCTTCAAATAGATATCATGTATTTGTTTGTAGGTATCGGTAGTTTCCTGAAACATTACTTTCATGACAAATTCGTAATTTAGCTCGATGTGCGTTATGAAATTTTCTTTGTTCCAGTCATAATCGGGTTTAGCCATTTCATAATGTTCGGAAGTACAATCTTTAATTATTTGAGTTATTACTTTTATCGAAGGTGGAAAACATATCCATCTTGATATCGCTCTTAATTTTCCAGTTATTCCCGACAAATAAGTATAATAAACTTGTTCCTGTAATGATTCTGTATCTTCCCAAAAAGACCTTCTGCTAAACCTTAATCTGGCATTTCCGTTTGTTTCAAATGTTTTTCCAACGAAATAGTTTTTGGTTGATAATATATTTAAATTAAGCATATCAATCCAATCTGAACTCCAGTTAACCTGCATGTCATCAAAAAGATTTAGGATTTGCGGTAAATATTCTGAACCTATCTTTTCTCCTATAATAGCTTTGTTTAGAGGCGGGATAGTTTTTCCTTTTAATGCCCAGCCAGCCATAACGTGACCAAAAGAAGGGAATTGATGTAATTGATTAGCAATTCTAAAACAAGTAAGATATTTTTCCATTGCTTGATCAAATCTGCTTTCTGCGATATCATTATTTGCAGATGATATTAATAGATTTACGCAATGTCGAATTTTTGCCAAATCATTAAAAAAGTTGAACCTGTCTTTATAAAAATCAGGGGGTATTATACACTTTGGAAGTTTACTGGCTGATATTGTATTTTCTATTATTCCCTGTTTTTCTGCTATCCAGTCAGCCAACTCAGGATGGTCTTGAGCGAGCCAGAGTTCATGAATTGAACTGTTTTCAGTTGTTACAAAATAGTCAGGTTTATTTGCATCCAGATTGATATTTTCAAATATTTCATAATATTTCAAAGTGGCGTTTTCTTCGTCAGGTATTTTATATTTTGCCTCTAAGTCTGAAATTTCCTTATCGAATGTATAAGGTCGCCAGCCGGTATTATTTTCTGGAACTAATATCCAGATAATTAATGTCAGAACTACGCCGCTGACCGTGAGCCAGAACCGTTTTCTGAATTTCTTCGGAAGAATTGTACACGCGGCAAGGACAATTGCTAAGAATGCAATTACTTTCCAGGGGAATTGGAATATTATTGAAAGGATAAACAAAATAGTAAGAAGACCTTTTCCAATAAATTTCAGGATAGAGATTGCTTTGTTGGATTTTTTCGGAAAGGTTCCTTTAGGTTCGCTGTTTTCACTATTCATAGGCATTATATGATTATACCTTTTGCTTCCTTAATTTTCAATCTCGTCTTTTATTTGGTTGAATTTTTCGCAATTTTAACGTCTTCATCGCTAAGGTTATAAAGTTTATAGACCAGAGATGCGATTTGTTTGTCGATAGCAGCGATTTGTTGTTTGAGTTTTGTTCTTTCTTCAGGGACTTTGGTTGCCATTAAATTTCTGTGTTGTTCAATCATCTTCGCGGTAAGCTCTTTTATCTGTTCAGAAATGTTAGTCATTATTTTTTCCAATATTTTGGCTGTTTATTTATATTTTCGGTTAGAGCTATGTTATAGACATTTTTTTACATTTATAAACTAATCACTATCGAAAATTTATCTGGTATCCTTTTATCAGGCTATATAATAGTGTAATAATTCGGTTATTTTACAATGTTACTGCGCTTGGGCAATGATTTTTATGTAATTGTTCTGAATGTATCTATAACAAATCAAATATTAACAAAGAAAAGCCTTGTTTGGCTTGCTTTTATGTATATAATTATCTTTTTATGGATTTTGATAATTTAACGTAATTATTGTTAATTGGAGTTTTATAAATGACAGATTTTCCAAAAGCAAATGCAGTAATAGGTCAATCAGGTGGTCCGACAGGCGTAATTAACGCATCTTTAGTCGGTGTTATCGAAGAAGCAAAAAAACATCCCCAGATTGAAAAAATATATGGTGCTGTTCACGCAGTAGCAGGTATGGTTAACGATGATTTTATTGATTTGAGCAATCTTTCTCAGGATATTCTCGAAACAGTTGCTGTTTCACCTTCCTCGTCATTAGGAAGCAGCAGGGATAAACCTGACGCTGAATATTGTGCGAAAATCCTTGAAGTTTTCAAAAAACGCAATATTCGCTACTTTTTTTACATTGGCGGAAACGACTCGGCCAATACCGCGTATATTCTCAATAACGTAGCAGATGAAATGAATTTCGATATTCGTTCTTTCCATATTCCCAAGACAGTCGATAACGACCTTCTCGTAACCGACCATTGCCCGGGATTTGGCACCGCTGCAAAATTCGTCTCATGTGCTCTTATTGGTGACGATTTGGATAACAGGGCGTTAGCCGGTGTTAAAATCGACGTAATCATGGGCAGGCACGCGGGATTTTTGACAGCCGCGACTGCTCTTGGAAAAATACGTGAAGATGACGGCCCGCATTTGATTTACATGCCTGAAAGAGGCGTTTCGATGGATAAATTTGCCGCAGATGTTCAGGATGTTTACAGTAAACTTGGACGTTGCGTCATAGCGGTTAGTGAAGGAATCTGCGATGAGAACGGCGAAACATGGGCAAAGAAACTCGCCGAGCAGGCAGAAGTTGACGCACACGGTAACATTCAGCTTTCCGGTACAGGCGCACTTGCTGACTTCCTGGCAGGGCAGATAAAAGAAAAATTAGAAATAAAACGAGTACGAGCGGATACTTTCGGTTATTTACAGAGAAGTTTTGCAGGTTTGCAGTCTCCGGTCGATGTCAATGAAGCTCGCTGGTGCGGCAGACATGCTGTTCAATATGCTATGGAACATGATAATGGCTCGGTTGCTATGAAGAGAGTCGGTAATGGAAAAGATTACAAAGTTGAGCTTTTCCGTACTGAGTTGAAGAACGTTGCCGAGAAAACAAAATCAATGCCAGATGAATTTATCAACCCTGAAGGTAATGGAGTCACTCAGGCATTTCTGGATTACGCAAAACCTCTTGCAGGTGAGCTTCCAAAAACTGAATATCTCGGTAACTATCCCAGAATTTAACACGCAAAGCAGCCTTAAAATGAATGTTTTATTGAATGTTCATGAAATTTTAACTTGAACACAGTGGTAGTATATACTCAAATAAAATAATGACTAAGAAATCAAAAAAAGAAGTCTCACGTGAAATTGGTTTGGAAGTAGGTTATCTTTGCGGAAATTACTTTCTTAAAATGAATCATCTTCATTATGGTTACTGGAAAGATAACCTTGAACTTGATATTACAAATCTCCATATCGCTCAGGATGAATATGCCGAACTTATCGTTTCGCACATCCCTCAAAGCGTAAAGACTATTCTTGATGTCGGGTGCGGCACAGGGCAGATCGACAAGCTCCTTATCGACAGGGGATATAAAGTGGATTGCCTTTCGCCTTCGAATTATCTCAATAACAAGATTAGAGAGTTATTAGGTGACAAAACCAATATCTACGAATCGACATACGAGGACCTTCAAACTGAAAAAAAGTATGACATGATTCAGTTCTGCGAGAGTTTTCAATATATCGATATGGAGAAAGCATTCTCAAACACGCACAAATTTCTTAACAAAGACGGCTACATGCTGATTTGCGATATATTCAAAAAAGATGTACCCGGCAAATGTGCATTCAGCGGCGGGCACAGATTAACAAGATTCGACGATATGATTAAGGACAAGCCGTTCAAGCTTATTGATAGTCTTGATATTACCGAACAGACCGCTCCAAATATGGATTTGATGAACGATGTGGTTCAAAATGTACTGCGTCCTGCAATTGATGCCGGCGTAAGGTTTTCAGAAAGCAGACAGGCGACGATTGTCAAATTTGTGAAGTGGCTATATAGAAAAAAGATTGAAAAGCTGAAGAGAAAATATTGCAGCGAAAACAGAACCGGCGAAGAATTCAAAAAACACAAACTCTACCAGTTGCTCCTGTTCCAGAAAGTCTAAATTTATTCTCACGCAGAGCCGTGAAGATGTAAAGTACTATTCGATATCAAAATACTTTTCGATGAGTCTTTTAATATCATCTCTGTCTATAACCCATTCCTCGCTATATCCACATTCAGTACAGAGATAACGGGATACTTTAACTGCGCTTAGAATAGTCCATCCTGCAGGGATGTTGTTACCAGCTCCATGTGCTCGTACCATACCTGGAATATGCAGGATATTTTTAGATTCACACTTCGGGCATACATGCGTGTTCTTCATAATGTGCTCTTACTCTCCGTATAACATATTATCCTCTGGATTCTGTATAACATCCTATTTAGAAATTAGCTATCAGCCTTAAGGTTTCTATTCTGCTTTACTTGTTGACTCGTTTCCTGCCTCTGGGACGAAGTTTTCGAAAGGTATCAGGTCTGTTCTTTCGCCAGCTTCATAGGTTACGATTGTGGGGCCGTTGACTAATCGAACAAACTGTCCATCCCACTCCTTTCCGTGTTTGAAGGTTCCCGAGAATACCGCTTCGCTTTCGCCGTGTTGCCAGAAGTAAGTCTCAGTTTTTCTTACGCCATGATCCAAAGTAGTCTCGAAGTTAAGAGTTCCGTGTGACCAGTTTTGGGACAAACCATGCAGTCTCCCCTTCGAGTAATAGGTCTCGCTGCGTATCGTGCCGTCTTTATCCCACCAACGAGAAAGGCCGTCACGACGTCCATCCCTGTAGTTGCTTTCGCTCATAAGCTCTCCAGTAGGATAGTACTTGAGTTCGAGTCCATTCCAGCAGAACACATTGAAATTAGAGAAGAACAAAATTACAGATGTACTAAAAGCAACAGACACGCACGCGTATGCAATACGTACTGGCCATGGCTTCTGTTTGGGCCGTGTTTCTTTATCTGTCACTTTTATACCTCCAAACATAATATCCTCTGGTCTCTTTATAACATCCTGAAAAGATATACAAGGCACATGAGTGTGTCAAGTGATATTCAAAATGTACCTGACGCTGTTTCATACCTCTTTATTATTTTCAGCTTCATCTTCTTGTTCGGATTTCTCTGCGATAGCGTCCGCATATCCTCGTTTAAAGCCGAGATGTTTTTCAATACGTGCGAGCCTTTCCTGCGTTTGTGCTGCACTGGCAATGATAAGAGTAACGACTAAGACGAAAACAAACCATGCGGCGATTAGACACCATTCTGGAATATTTGCCATGCCAATGTTCCCCGCAATAAACGGGAAAAAGATGCCGCCAATAAACGTAATAGCAGCCAGAATGTTCAGCCAACTTTTTCCTTCAAATTCATCCTTATACATACTACCCTTATTAAACATGTATCCACATTTACATATTTGGTAAAAAGGAGGATAACAGCGGTTGCATATAGGGCATTTTATCATTGGCTTCTCATAATCTGGGGATACCATACTAATTCCTCTTAATATTTCTTCAAGTTCTAAACATCCTTATATCTTCACTGGGAGTATTTTATATTGTAGATAGTTATTGTGCAATAGAAAAGCTGAAAAAGGCACAAAGTGGCTAATAGTGGTTAAAGACACAGATTATAGACACATGTCATTCCGCACTTGTTGCGGAATCCATTTACAGTAAATTAAAACCACCAATGAACACGTGAGCCAAGCCATCCCATAGGGAAATAAACTCAAAATATAATTCACTACAAAGAAAAGAAGTTTATCCGCCTATCGCGGGATGCACAAAGTAATCGTAGGGTGCGTGTTAACGCACCAATCCCTATATAATTCACCACGAAGTTTACCCGCCCATGGCGGGAAGCACGAAGGTTTTAACAACCAATTTTAATCCACCAATAAAAACTTGTCACGGCGTAGTGCAACGAAGGCGGGAGCCTCACATCTCATCAGAAATATGAAGCTTTAACAGTCTGTTTTTCCCTATGGTACGCCCAAGGCGATACTAACTATGTTTGCTAACGAGGATTATGCGATTTGTTAGTATATGTCACTCAATAAAAATATACCGGACACCGTTTCATTTCCCATCAAGGACTCTTTCCTGCGATCGGAAACCAATCATCTTTACTTACATCGTATGCAAGTTTCTTTACATCAGATCCCAATTTCCATTCTGATACAAGACTGTAGCCCCTTTCCTTCATTAATCGAGTAAACTCGTTGTCTTGCCTCAATACAGTACTGCTGGTATTGGATATTGGATAGATCCGTTGGCGTTTTTCCTCAACTGCCATTTTTATAGATCCCTGTATAGCTTCATAATAGCACGCCTGACAGTCTTGTTTTGCCTGTATAAAGGTCTTGTCAGGATTATACCAGAACACACCGGGGCCACTACAACCTGTGATCAATGCCAAGCTTAATAGAAATACAACTCTCAATACTCTCATCCGATTAATCCCCAAAGAAAACTTGAAGCACAATTGACGTTTGCATGTGCATTGAAGCTCACTGCTAACATATTATTCTATGGTTTCTGTATAACTTGAATATTCGGATGTTATACAGAAACCGGACTTTTACCTATGATTCGTATTCCCACCGAAATTATGAAGCAATACACTCTTCTTTTCCAGTTTGTTTGGACTCCGTCCTACCTTGGGCACGACTACGACTAACCAAAGGTTAGACTCCGTCTCTGTCGGTGTTAATTCAATATACATCTTCGTCTATGGTGTTAAAATCAAAGTAAATTCTCGTTACCACTATAATTTATTGTAGAGATTGTGGAATTGCAAGGAAATACTCCTTAATGACTCTATTATTTCTCAGTTTCTTCAGCCAAGTT
This sequence comes from Sedimentisphaerales bacterium, assembly GCA_016936075.1. Classification (GTDB taxonomy): domain Bacteria; phylum Planctomycetota; class Phycisphaerae; order Sedimentisphaerales; family Anaerobacaceae; genus JAFGPS01. The sequence continues at coordinate 20,871 of JAFGPS010000107.1, forward strand.
ACCTTCGTCTGTGTTCAGACTTTGGCAAGCTCACCTGTCGAGAGCCTCATGGTCGAACGAGTCGGGGCTTGGCTTTAATAATTCGTGTTATTTCGTGGTTTTGAATAGTATTTAGTCGTTAGTTTTTATCGAGGCTTAAATACTGCCTTGTAAAAGATTTTCCTTGGCCGTTAAAGGTGAATATTGTAAGATTATTGATATCGCATGGAGAATATTATGTTTATTAAGTGTTTAAATGGTAAATCCAAGTTTTATTCTTTTGGTATATATCTTGCCTCTTTAATTTTTATGCAAATCTTCTAATCTATATAAAAACAAGAGGAAGCTAATGCATTTTAAAAAACACAATAGTGATTATGTCAATATGTTAAAGTAATTAAAGCTTTTGTAAATTTTATTTTAATCTATGAAAGGATATAATTATGAAAGCAAAAGGAATCCTTGGAAAAGCGGTATTGGGAATTTCGGTTTTTGGGTGTATGTTAGTATTTATTCTGATCATTTCAGGAATCTTTCTAAGGCCGAGTACCGCATCGGCTGATTATGAAAACTCTTTTTCTGACCAGCAGCTTCTGAATACTTTAAGCAGTAATATTAGCTCTACTGAAGACATATTCATTTTTTTTGATGGTGTCAGCGGAGAAGTTCAGGAATCCGGGTATGAAGGCTGGTGCAAAGTTGTTACTTTCAAGCAGGGACAAATCATGATTAAAGACGGCGGTTCAGGAAGATCGACTTCGGATGTTGTTTTCGATGATATAACTATTTTAAAACCTCTTGATAAGGCAAGCCCGAAACTGGCTGAAGCAGTTTGCACAGGAAGAATTATTCGCACAGTCAAGATTGATGTGAGAAAAATATTGAACTCAACCAACCAAACAACATTCTACAAATATGAATTGGGAAATGCTATGGTTACCTCATACAGTGTCAGCGGCTCAAGTCAGGCCGATGAACTTCCTGTGGAGAATATAACACTTAGTTTCGAGCAGATCAAAGCCACATATACAGAATTTGATGATACGGGAAAAGCTAAAGGTAATATTGAGTACACATGGACAATCGATTGAGTTACTTATTAATATTTAATAAAAAAGTCTTTGGAACCTATATCGGAATTATCATTTGTATTCGCCGGAGGTATTCAGGTTAAAATCTTTTGTCTTAGTATTAAAAAAAGTTCATAGAGGAGTAGGGTTTAGAGTTTAAGGTTTAAATATCTGTGCAAATCCTATGAATCGGAGCCGGTCAAGTTTTTTTCTTCGTCATTTTCATAACTTTTTTTATTCTTTCTTACTAAGCGTTTTGCCCGC
>JAFGPS010000108.1 GCA_016936075.1 Sedimentisphaerales bacterium
AAAATTGGCTTTGTTTTTCAAGACAGCGTATAGCGTTTAGGGTATAGGGTTTAGTTTCACATTTTCTACTGTCTACTGTATTCTGTGTTCTGTATTCTCCTTAAAAAATTGGCTTTGTTTTTACATTCTGTTGTCTGTCGTCTCATGTCTTTGGTCTGTCAAAATTGGCTTTGTTTTTTCAAATCAAACCCAAATTTGGGGCGTTTTCAGGGTCTTTTTTGTGAAATTTTGCATTATTTCTCGTCGCGGCGTAGTTAAAACGAAGACGGATTGGCTTTATTTTTAATATTTTTCATTATTTTAACCAAAAAGTATATGGGTAAATGAGTATAAGTCCCCTTGAGATGCCTCGCGGCAGGTGTATGGGGGAACGGATTTTCTCATATACTGACCAACTCATTTTCTGATTTACTCCGGCAACAGCCGGAAAATGCTTTTTCATTCTTTCTACTTACTACTGTATTCTGTATTCTATATTCTAATATGTTATATATTATACAAACATTAAGCCCGAAAGTCAAGAGAAAATAGACAAAATACTAATGTAGTGTGCGTTTCGTTCGACCCAGAGGCTCTCGACAGGTGAACTCGCCGAAGTCAGATTAACGCAAATTGGCACAGATATCTTGTCTCGGCGTAGTCCATAGGACGAAGACGGATTCATTATTTAAACTCTATTAGAAAACAACGACTAAGATTAAATAGAGTAAACATGTATGAATAAATGATGATTTTCTGCGTTAATCTCTGAAATACCCATGGCATCTTCGATCTGCGGATTATTTTAAATTATTTTGTGTTTTTTGTGCATTTTTGCGGCTCAACCCAAAAAGGATTTGATAAAAGATAGAAAAAATATAAAATAGAACCTTTAATGTCGAGGTCGGCGAAATTAGCCGAGAGCGTGCGTTGTTCCACTCTGTGATTTCGCGGATTGATAAAAAATTTATTAAATTGATACCGGATTAACTCGAGATGAAAACTAATTTCTCTGTCAATACTCCACATGATGAAATTGCACGACAAGCAGTTCATTCTCTGCGAGGATACCGCTATCAAATTCTTCAGACACTGAATGCATGGCTTTCATTAAAAGATGATGAAATACTATTACTCGAAGTTGCAGAAGATTATACAATTTTAGCAAATGATACTATAAAAGGAATTCAGGTTAAAGATACTGCTAATTCAGGATCAGTTACACTGAAAAATAAAGATTTGCCAAAAATGATTAATTCCCTTTGGGGATTCCAAAACGAAAATTCTCAAAAAAGAGTTTCTATTACATATCTGACTACATCTAATATAGGGAAAGAACAAGGATTCGAATTTCCTAATAAACAATATGGGATTGATTATTGGCATAGCGCTGCTCGTGGGGAAGATATTGAACCTATCCGTAAAATATTACTTAATTTGGAACTACACAATGAAGATATCTCAAACTTTATTAAGGAATCATCAGCGGATGATTTAAGAGATAGAATCATACGACAAATAGATTGGGTATGTGGCGCTAACGACATTGAAAGTCTAAGTGAAATCATTAACCAAAAATTGTTAAACCTTAAACCTGATTATAACTTAGACCCAAGCAATTCAAAACGAGCAAGAGATTCTTTAGAAACAGCAATTTTTAATAAGATTATCGAAGACGGAAGTCGACAATTAACAAAAACAGATTTATTGGAGATTTTTGACAATGCAGTAAAAGTCCCAATTCCTATACCACATTTAGTGAACATTTTAAGCAGGCTGAGCAATTCGGAGCAGACTGATATTGATAGTAAAATTATTACTACTAATTTGATAATAAAAGTTCCGGATATTCCTTTACTTCCTATAATTGCTACACGCAATAAACTCATATCAGATCTTATTTCTAAAATAGCAGAATCTGGTATTATTTGGATTCATGGTAGTAGTAGCACTGGTAAAACCATTCTCGCGCAATTAATTGCGCGACAACTCAAATATGATTGGTTGATAATAAACCTTCGAGATTGTTCTTCCACATCGGAGCTAGAATTTAGATTAAAGAGTATTCTTTTTAAATCTCAAGAATATAGACTTGGAGGTATTATACTTGATGACTTTCCAATAATGTATGCCAATGGGATACGCACAAGATTATCAATGTATGTAAAAGAAATATTTAGAATGAACGGTTCTATTATTATAACTTCTGCTAAAGACCCGGCTCCAGATATGCAATGTTATTTGGGAGTAAATCCACAGAATATTATTAAAGTTCCATACCTTAGTTTAGAAGATGTTGAAGATCTTGTGACGTTAGCTGGCGGAAATCCTGAGAAATGGGCAAAAGTTATACATGCCTTTTGTGGAAATGGGCACCCCCAATTAGTACAAGCACGCATAAGGGGATTGAAACAAAGAAAATGGCCTGATAGTGAACTAATAGCCGGAATTCCGGGTATTGGCGAAACTCCAAAAGAAATTGATGAGCAATGTAGTGCTATACGTCACCAATTAATCTATGATCTTCCTGAGAAATCAAGAGAATTATTATATCGTTTGACAATTGTAGCAGGTTTTTTTGATCGAGAGATGGCTATAGCTATAGGTGAAACCGCTCAAGATATTCAAAGGCCAGGTGAAGAACTTGATATTCTTATTGGTCCTTGGATAGAAATAGTTGCACAAAATTGTTTTAGAATTTCACCATTGGTTACTGATGCGGGTAGACAAACCCTAATTCACTCTGATATAGAAAAAGTTCATAAACAAATTGTTGACCATCTATTAAAACGTCATCCATTTCCTGTAGAATTTCTTGGTACTTTATTAAGTCATGCTCTTGTATCTAAACATGCTCAAGGATTGATGTGGTTAGTAATGGCAATTATGCACACCCCAACTGAAAATAGCAAAATGACTGCCGAGTATCTCTTTTTACTCCAATTTCTGAAAACAGATCAACCTCTGTTCAAAGAGAATATGAATATTTCTATTTTGCTTAGACTTGCCCAGTTCCGTGTTTGTGTTTGGGGAAATAGAAATGATATACTTCCTGCAATAGCAGATCAATTAATAAAAGAAACTTACATGATTGAGCAAGATGAGATTACAGTCGGATACCGTTTACAAGCTATTGGTTATATCCTATCAGAAAGAACATTAAAAATAAGCCCACATAAATGGATGCCATTGTTGTTAGAACAGGAACAACTATTTGAAGGTAAAGGTGAATTATTAGAATATATACGAGAATTAGATATAGTTAAGAACGGTCTGAATGGATGGAGTATTTCACAATTTTATTTTGTTCTACGTGCTACTGCACTTCAGAGTATAGAGGAGCTTTCTGAATTGTTCATTGAATTGGATTCTTTAGAAGAAAATAAAAGAGATGTTTTATTATCTTCTCTATATAAAATGCCTGATGATATACATCTAATGATTAATTCCGCTTGGTTAGCAGAGGCGAATATTAGTGAGATAGATGGAATTAAGGCATCTAAAGAATTTAGTAAATTAGCTAGAATAGCAGAGAAATGGAATAAAAAAGATATTGCAGTTGAGTGCTATTGTACCCGTGCGGTTATGCTGGATGAGTATGCTAATGATACGAAAGGTGCACTTGAATCTCTTGATGAAGCAGAAAAGAGTTATCCCGACAATGTACATTTATTAAGAGTAAGATCTAGGATATACTATCATAATAAAAATTATACTGAATCACTTGCGATAATGGAAAGAATAGGAGATGCTATACCGAAAGAAAATCATATCGAGAGGCTTTTTGCTTACAGAGAAGCCGGTATAAGCGCTTCAGAATTGAATTATTTCGATAAAGCGTTTCACTATTTTTCAAAGGCAAAAAAAGAAGGAATGTCTTTGACAGTTAATAAGTTACCAATAATTCTTGGGTTAAAAATTGAACAAGCTGTGTGCCAATTTAAGTTAGAAAATAAGCACGAAACACTTGAGATTATGCAGGAAGTATTAATAGAAGCTGAACATTTGAATCCTAATACGGGCAAAAAAGAAAAATACTTTTTCCTCAGTTACGGCAATGCTATTCTATGGATGGAAAATCAACTCAAAGCGAAAGGTTCTTCTCAAAAAAACATTTTAATAAAACCGGGTATCTTTAGTAATCCTGAAATATCGGATAATATCTTAGAAATAAAAATACCACATTATTTGGCTTATTGGTATCAACTTGCAATTTTAGAAACTAAAATGAATGAAAATATAGGAGTTATTGATGAACTAAGAAAAAGGACAAATATCCAAAAGATTCTTTTTCTTGAACTTACTTTGAGCATGACACTGTTGGAAAAAGATATTCTTACAGGTAATATTAAAAACTTCTTTACATATTTTTCTGATTATATAGCTAAGTATGTATATATGAAAGAAAATGTATCAAGTGTTATTGAGGATATTAATTTTAATATTGCTGATAAAAATATATCAGACTTTATAGAGGCCGATTGGACCTCCATAACATACCAGCAAATCGCCAAAGATGCCATTCTTGCTTTAGTTATTTCATCTATTTATTCTGAATTAAATGGAATAAAAGAGCAATTGAATATTCATGCTAATAAAAATCAAGAAGTATTTGAAGTATTACATGATTTTATTAATAGTTTTCAAAAAGAAAAATGCCCAGAAAATGATTCTTATAATATTAGAGCATACTACTTAGGATATTTAATTGATATAGGTAGTAACATCAATCCGGAAAGATTGTTTATAGTGACAGTTCGTATTTGGGGATGGTTAAGAGAGTCTCATTTTAGATTAAATATTGAAGATATAGTTGCTAATTACTTAATAAAAAAATGGGGATATATTATTGAAAATCAAAAGTTCTTGCTGCAACAACCAACGATAGCGGTTCCATCTATCGAATCTGCTATGAAGGAATCTTGTGATGGGACACTTAAAATAGCAAAATTAATTTTAGCAGCGGAGATAGCAGTTGAAAAGAATATGAGTTCTGATCTGCGTTCAATAATACAGGAGTATTGCTCTAAAAGTAGTGAAGAGAGGAATTAAAGGGGGCAGGCTTTGGATTTTGGGGTAGGGGAGAATGCAAGAACTTGAATTAGTTTTGAATTTTAGATTAAACAGCATGGGCTGAAGCCGCCAGGACGGCCAGGCTCGCCCATCTCACACGGGTTCCATGGGAGGTGCGATGAATCGAACCACTTCCTTGTTTTTATCTGGTGCGTTGCAACGCACCCTACGCGAGAAAGTGCGGTTTGCTCCTCTGCGAAGTATGAGAATCTTACCATTTTTTAAATTACTCTCCTATTGGCTTTTTAACATCATCAAAATCAGGTTCTTTAATTTCGTAAACTTTGTCTTTATCAATTGGATTATCAAAAATCTTCTTCCTGTCAAAAGTTACAATTATAAAAAAAGTTCCACAACATAATTCATATTAATAATCTCGCAAAGAAACTATGAATAAAAAAGTTTGATTTTGTTCGTAAATATGCTATTGTCCTGTCTTGTCGGGAATAATATTTTTCAGAAAATTCAGAAACGTTAAATTGGAGAGATTTAATGAAGGGGAAAATATTCAGGCAAGTGATGTGTGTTATTCTTGCTCTTATGATGTTCGGGTGCAAAAGTGCATATGACTTGACATTATATTCCACTCCTTCTGGTGTAGCGGTTGAAGTAGGGCAGGACATTCAGGGCCGAACGCCTTGCAATCTCGAAATACCCAGGAAAAGCAAACTTATTCAAGACCATCATATCAACGTTAAATATATTTTAGATGACGGCCGCGAGTTTCTTAAATCTTATGACCTTAGAAACTATGAGCCGCCGGGAGTGGATATCGGCGGATTTATAGGCGGCTGTATCGCTTTTCCGGGTATGCTTCTGATAAGTCTTGTTAGTTCTGACGATGACGATGATGATAAAGATAGATATACGTACAAAAGCTATGAGGAGAAAAAAGAAGAGAAGAAGGCTGAGAAAGAAAAAAATAAAGCATGTTGGATTGGAGCGGGATTTATTTTAACTGGAGGCATAATAAATGGTATTTTCGGAAACCATAACAAAGGGAAACAATACAAATATGATATTCACGAGACTTTCGATGGCGTAGACGCTTCTCAATCAGATTAAAAATTATAAATATGATAATTCTCTTTGGACAAAGTCGGCGTTTTAAGCATGATAAATGTAAATACAGCTTTGCAATTGACTTATGAGCATCTAATTAGCGGGATTTTGGCGTTTTTACACCGGTATAAAAAGAATATTCGATAAAATCAGAAAAACCGTTACATTTGTTATCCCAGCGGGCACTTTATTATAGACCTTTAAAGATCGGTTGATAAAGGAATAAAATACTCTTCACCTGGCTCTTGTTTTGTTCTAATCCCTCTCCTCCACAAAACAAGAGCCTTTTTTTCTTAATCAGAGATTTTCCTAAAAAGCAAGGTTTCTTTCGGATTTTCGTTGGGGTCTACGGGTAATTTATAACTTTTGTATGTTTCAGTATCAACGATATATTCGGGATAGCTGAATCGGTCCGTTTGCCAGAGAGTGCCATCGGGTGATACAGAACCGGTAAAAATGTCGCGTGTTTTTCCATGTATCACATCATCGCCGAGTTCTGTGCGGAAATAATCGATAGCGATTTCTACGGACAATTCTCTTTGTCTTTGCAGGTAAATGACTGACCATTGCCCTGGTTCGAAAATTCCTTTGCCGCCATGCCGCATCGGGACGGTTCTGTTTTTTCCGGCTTCTATTTTAACTTCGCCGAGACTTATTACGGCCCATGAAACTTTTCCATCAGGTTCAAAATAAATGTCCCATACATTATTTTCCGATCGCCACAGGCCGGCAAGATTTTTCGGGAATTGACCGTCACCGTCTATTATTACTTCAACTGCTTTTCCTGGCGCGCCGCAGCCTGTAAAAAACAGGATAAATAAATTAATAATCAATAACTGTAAAATTCGTTTCATAAAAGAAAATATTAAAAAATATTTACGTTTATTACAAGATAATAATAATGATTACATTCCCCATTTTAAAATGGATGTACCTGCTTTCATTTATTCTCAATAGCGATATCCAGTTCAAAAGAGTCTGATATTTTTTTTATGGATGGCTTTAGAGCGGGATTCAAGTCGAGGGCCTTATCAAAATCTTTTTTAGCCTCTTCTGGTTTTGAATAAACGTAGGCTGCTCCTCTAATATAATATGCCGCAGCTAAATTCGGATTGAGCTCGATTGCCCTGGTACAGTCTGAGATAGACTTTGTAAACTCTTTTTGTGTGTAATAAGCAGAACCTCGAATCAGATAGGGGTCAGGATATTTCGGACTAATTTCAATGGCTGTGTTACAATTAGAAATAGACTGGGCAAATTTCCCTGAATTTAAGTGTATTAATGCTAAATTATTATATGCGAAAGCTGATTTCGGATCGATTTCAATCGCTTTGTTTAAATCCGAAAGAGCCTTGTTCGTTTCACCTGTTGTTCCGTAAATGCCGCCTCGGTTAATGTAGGGATCAGGATATTTCGGACTAATTTTAATTGCTTTTGTGAACTCTGAGATGGCTTTGTTAAACTGGTTGGATTTTAAATAGTCATTCCCGTGTTTAAGAAGTAACTGAGCAAGCAATCCGTTTCTATCTACTATCTGAAATCTTTTATGTATTTCCAAGGGATTCTTTTTATCTTTTAGTTCCCAGTAGTTGCCGGCTTTGCTGAATTCTTTGTCTAATATAAAAGATTTGCTAACAAAACCAAGTCCGACATCAACCATTACCTTCTGGCCATTTGTCAATGTGACTATATCTGCAACATGTCCTTTTGTAAATTCGTTCGACACCCTTTCTGTGACATTTATTGCATTGATGTTAAGTCCGACCGAATTACCCAAAATATACAATATATGTGCATAACCTACGCATTGAGCTCGTTTAGCTTTGATAATATCAGTCAAATCAAAAAAATTTACATCAGGGGCAATCTCTTTTTTTATCCAGTATGTCAAATCGTTAATTATATTTTTTTCAATAGCCGAAAGTTGCGATTTGGAAATGTTTCCTTTTTCACATTCCTCTCTCGCTTTCGTTAGCTTCTCGTTCCAAATAGCAAGAATGGTTTGTTTTTCTGTATCACTCCAACCGAGGACCATGTCGGCAAAATCTCTTGCAACATCATCGGAGTATTCTAATTCTTTGACCAGCTCTTCAATACGGTCAGAGAGTACTTCATACCTGGTAAAAGAATTAGTAGAAACATCCGGCTGTCCTATTATACGAGAAGCCGAAGCACAAAGAATTAGAACTCCAAGTACAGATATTTTAAGAGTATTCAACTTATAAATACTATCGCTTTTTATTAGAACTTTCATTCCAATGTTTTCATTTTCTTTAATATCTTTAATTGCCTTTATCTAATAAGTATATCATAGAATTAGTATTAAAGGCAAAAAATAATTAACAGAAAAATTAAGTTAAGCAAATCTTTGCGATATTAAAGCTTCAGTTTATTACTCTGTTTTTGCCATATCAGGTACCATGACATCTTTAAATGGTAATAATACTCTTTCAAGACTATGATTTAGATATCCAATAGCAATACCGTAGTTTGTAATAGGTACATTTGCTAAATCAGCTTTTGCAATTCTGGATAAGACTTCTTTTCTGTTAAAGATGCATCCGCCGCAGTGAATAACCAGCTTGTAAACGCTGAGGTTTTCGGGGAAATCTCTTCCAGCGGATACTTCAATATCAAGTTCGCCATCTGCATATTCCTTAAGCAGATTCGGTATTTGTACTCGGCCAATATCGTCGCCTATCGGATGGTGGGAACAAGCTTCCGCGATTAAGACTTTATCGCCGGGAAGCAGTTTATCGATAGCCTCTGCTCCGGCTATCAGTGTTTGGAAATCACCTTTGTAACGAGCCATCAAAATAGAAAAGGTAGTTAAATTCAATTCTTTTCCTATTTGTTCTGTAACCTGAGTTAGAATCTGGCTATCGCAAACAATTAAATCAGGCTCATACCTGAGATTCAGTAAAACATTTTTTAATTCAGTTTCCTTTGTTACGATACAATAAGCATTTTTATCCAGTATTTCTCTCATACAGTGAACCTGAAGCATTTTCAGTCTTCCTTTCGGTGCTTCGATATCTATCGGCGTGACCAGTATGACAGTATGGCCGGGCTTTACTAAATCGGCGATAATGTTCGGCTCATCTATGAATTCTCGCGGAGTTACCTCACTAAGCATAGAACGCAGTGTGTCGATACCTTTGCCGGACAGGGCATCGGTAGTGACTAAGTTTTCAAGCTTATTGGCTTTTATTGTTTGTTCGAGTTTTGTGTCTTTGCGCACATCACTTTTATTGGCTGCGATAATAACGGGAATAGATTTCTCGCCAAGAGCAGCAAGAATCTTCTCCTCGTAAACGGTCCAGTTATCAGTGACCAGAATTGCCAGTTCGGTCCTATCAAAGACTTTCAATGTTTTGTCGATTCTGCTTTGTCCAAGAGTTCCGATATCATCGATACCTGCAGTATCGATAAAAACAACCGGACCGATAGGCTTCAGTTCCATTACTTTTTCCACTGGATCGGTAGTAGTGCCCGGAGTATCGGAAACAATAGAAATATCCTGGTTGACAAGTTTATTCAGTATAGAAGATTTTCCAACATTTCTTCTGCCGAAAACACCAATATGCAATCTTAAACCTTTGGGCGTATTTATCATAGATCACCTCAATTTCTTTTTACAATTATTCTTAAATTATACTTCTAATAAATATATTAGCCTATTACTTTCGAAACGGCCTCCAGAAGAACATCCGGCTTCACTGGTTTTTCAAGGACTTGTTCTACGGGCAGCCACGTCTCATCAGGCTCGAAACCGAACGGGAGATTCATTTCCTTGCGAACACCTGTAATCATAATCACAGGGGTGTTTTTCAAAGATTCGTCTTTGTGCATTTCTCTTGCTACATCAAAACCTTCCGATTTTGTTGTCATCATAACATCGAGCAGAATCAGATTGGGTTTGTTTTTCTGAGCCTTTTCCAAACCATCTTTGCCGTTCGACGCGGAAACAACATTATAACCCTTGGCATCGAGCAGGTTGCTGGTTGCTTCTACGAATTCCGGATCATCGTCAATCATAAGTATTGTTTTTGCCATTTCGTTTTCTCCTTAAAGAAAATATTTATATTTTAGTTTTTTGTTTTAGTTTAAGTGAATCACCTATTGAATAATCAAGTGTTCTATTCATTTGCTCGATTGTTTTCTTAAGCGTATCTATTGAGCAATCTTCTGCGATTGCAGGATATATCGAATAAAGCTTTTTACATTGAGGCGGAGTAAAATTCAGCATAATCACATTTGCGCCGGTTTGTAATGCTTTAAATCTCATATCACAATTGCCGATATTGCCAATGGAAGTAGCGGCAGGCATATGCGTATTTTTCGTTACTATTCTTGTTAGCGCGATAGTTTTCAAAGCCAACTCTATATCACCACAAGGCTGATTTTTGAGCGGCGTTTTGTCATGTGCGATAAATATCCCAATCCCAATCATATCGAAATCTTCTTTTTTGAAAAATAAAATATCATTAGCCAGTGAATTTATCGTTTGGTTTTTCAAGCCGACAATACAGCCGGAGCCGTTTTGGTACCCGAGCATTCTAAGGTTTCTGGAACAATTCAATCTATTTTCATAGCTCATTTCAGGATGTAAGGATCCGTATAGGGATTTATCCGAGGTTTCTATTTTAAGAAGATACCTGTCGGCTCCGGCCTCTTGCCAGTCTCTACAAAGTTCGTAATCATACTCACCCAATGAAAGCGTTACTGCTATATCATAGGTTTGTTTTATTTCCGTAATTAATTTCGTAAACTCATTAATATCCAGTTGGTCATCCTGACCGGATTGTAAAACTACAGTTTTAATTCCGGCAGATACAACCTGCTCGATAGAATTCATAATTTCTGTTTTGTTTAGTCTGTACCTTCTGAGACTTTTGTTATACTTATTTAGCCCGCAATACATACATGTATTTTTACAATAACTGGAAAATTCAATTATACCTCTTACTAAAATACCATCGCCGCAATATATTTTTCTGACATTATCAGCGAAATCGTAAAGTAATTGAATATCATCACGATTACTGAGGCTAAGCAGATATTCTAAATCGCTCAAGTCCGGCAATTCGTCGTGATATACTCTTTCGAGAACAGTATGTATTATGTTTTTAGTCATTATTATTTTTGTTACGATATTTTTCTATTATTTCAATAGCTTTATCAGGAGTAAGCTCGCCATATATTTTTTCGTCAATCATTAAAACCGGCGCCTGTCCGCATGCACCGACGCATCTTGCAGGCTGGATAGAGAAGATACCGTCTTCCGTAACCTGGCCTACATCAATTTTTAGATGTTCTTTAATTGCCTCCAAAATCTTGTTGGATCCTTTAACATAACATGCGGTACCAAGACAGATGGCAATAATATATTTACCCGGTTTTTTAAGGTTAAAATAATGATAAAAAGTAGCTACTCCCCAGATATGAGCGGCTGGTATATTCATTTCAATAGCTATCATATCTATTACGTCTTTTGGCAGATAACAGTACAACTGCTGCACCTTATGCAGGACCGCTATCAGATTAGACTCCGGATTTGGAAGAGTCATTTTGGTCGCTATAAAATTTTTAATTTCATCTATAAATGTATTATCTTCAGTTATCATTTTATGTCCTTTGGTTTAGAAATAAATATCTCTCTGACCTGTCTTTGTTTTATTGTATGCCTCGAGCAGTTTCGGATACCAACCCGGCATTTGTTTTTCTATTTCCAAAATTTCTTTTTCAATAACTTTCTCACCAGCGGCTTTCGTCTGGTCACTTGCAAAATCATCGAGCCATTCTCTGAAAGTAATGACCGCGTTTAATTTGCAGAAATGTCCTTCTTTTCCGCACTTGAGCAGATCCATAATTTTATCTCCGGTTCTGCCGCATCTATATCCTGCTGTGCAGAAAGAAGTGATATATCCATTTTCTGCCAGTTCCCGAATAACATTATCAAGACTTCTTGTGTCACCTAAAGTAAATTGCTCTTTCCGGTGAGGCTGAAGCAGATTTTGCGAATATGTCCCGATTCCTATTTTACTGGAAGCATCTGTTTGCGTGCATCCGAGAGGCAGAATATCCTTTCGGATTTTCGCATTTTCCCTGGCCGTTAAAATCATTCCTGTATATGGAACAGCCAGTCTTATTACAGTAACAAGTTTTCTGAAATCATCGTTACCAACCATATAAGACGAGTCACTGGAAAAAGGTGTATTAACAGCCGGTTCGAGTCTTGGAAAAGAGATAGTGTGAGGACCAACACCGAACTTTTCTTCAAGCTCTAAAGAGTGATACAATAATCCCATTACCTCGAATTTCCAGTCATATAAACCGAATAAAGCACCGATTCCGACATCATCACATCCGGCTTCCATTGCTCTGTGCATTGCGTACAGCCGCCATAGATAATTTCCTTTTACCGTATTTTGCGGGTGTACAGTTTCATATGTTTTCCTATGATAGGTTTCCTGGAAAACCTGAAAAGTTCCAATACCAACTTTCTTAAGTGTTTTCAGGTCATCAACCGTCATCGGAGCAGCATTAACATTGGATCTTCGTATCTGTCCGATTCCGTTTTTGGTTTTTACCTTTACCTGCGAAATAGCTTCAATTGTAGAAGCTATATAATCGACGTTGGTTTTTGGATGTTCCCCATAAACTACTATAAGGCGCTTGTGGCCAATTTCCCCGGCGAGTACTTCAATCTCTTTTTTAACCTGTTCAATGCTTAAAGTAGTTCTCTGGACCTCTTTGTTACTTCTTCGAAAGCCGCAGTATAAACAATCATTGATGCAGTGATTGCTCAGGTAAAGCGGTGCGAAAGTCACTATCCTGTTGTCATATACTTTCTTTTTTACTTCCAGCGCTGTTTGTGCCATCTTCTCCCATATTTCGGGATCTTTGACATTTATCAAGCAAGCTGTCTCATCTGGAGTCAGTGTTTCAATAGAAAGCGACTTTTGTAGAATCTCATCGATTTTACTGGCGTCCGGATTTTGATTATGTCTAAGCGAATTATTTATCCCGGCTTCATCGATAAAACCATCTTTGTATGGGAAGTCAATTTCTGCTATATTTTCTTTAATTAATTGTGCTGTTTTCATTTTAACAACTTTCTGCTTAAATTATTTGCCGTTCTGCAGATTATTAAGCATATGAGAAACAATTCCTTGAGGCTGCTTCGCCTTATAATGAGTATGAAGCAGTTCATGCGATTTATCGCTCAAAGGTCTTTTCAAAAATTCCCTGTAGAGTCTTTGCACTTCAGGATTTTCATGGCTTCGCCTGATAGTATTTTTCCTGTCACTCTCATAAAGTGCTTTTGCTCTTGTATTCAATAAATTCTGATCAAGCGGAATCAGGTTTTCGGATGGATATGGTTGTCCTCCACCACCGATGCATCCACCCGGACAGGCCATAATTTCAATAAAGTGATACTTGTCCGGCTCTTGTTTGACTATCTTGAGAAGTTTATGAGCGTTTCCAAGTCCATGTGCGACCGCGATTCTAATCTCCTGGCCTTCGAGAGTTAATTGTCCTTCTTTTATACCTTGTAATCCCCTGATATCTTCAAGCTCAATTTCCGTCATGGTTTCACCAGTATAGAGTTCATATGCCGTTCTTACCGCGGCTTCCATTACTCCACCTGTGACACCAAATATTGTTGCAGCACCAGAAGACATTCCGCAAGGTTTGTCATAAGCTTCTCCGGCGATATTTACAAAATCAATACCAGCAGACTTAATCATCCAGGCAAGCTCACGTGTTGTAATGACCAAATCCGTAGCCCGCATATCGTTTACAGTATGTTCAGGTCTTTCAGACTCACACTTTTTCGCGGTGCAAGGCATAACTGCGACGCAGAATATTTTCTCTGGATCGATTTTTTGTTTTTGAGCGAAATAAGTCTTGAGTAATGGACTCATCATAGACATGGGAGATTTACTCGTAGAAATATTTTCGAGCATTTCGGGATAGAATTTTTCAGCACAATTTATCCAGCCCGGACAGCAGGAAGTAATCAAAGGTAATTTACCTTTGCCCTGAACTCTTTCGAGGAACTCACTTGCCTCTTCCATAATGGTTAAATCCGCGGAAAACTGTGTATCGAAAACATAATTGAATCCGAGCTTCCTTAACGCCGCTGCGGTTTCATGCTCCATATTTCTTCCCGGCTCAAGACCGAAAGCTTCGCCGATTGCAGCTCTTACGGCCGGAGCTACCTGCACAACTTTAATAATCGATTCGTCATCAAGCTTTTCAAAAAGTTCCTGCGTATAGTTTTTCTCGACAAAGGCCGCAGTAGGGCAGATATTGATACATTGTCCGCAATGACTGCATACACTTTCTCCGAGCGGCTGGTTATACGCCGGCATGACAACTGTATCGAAACCGCGATTGGCATAGTCGATAGCGCTTACACCCTGGATTTCGGTACACATGCGAACACATCGGCCGCAGAGAATACATTTGTTCGGATCCCTGATTACCGAAGCAGAGGACAGGTCAAGGTCATAATTCTTTTTTTGTCCCTCGAAATGTTTCTTTCTGATACCCATTGTGTAAGCAAGATGCTGTAATTCGCAGTTCCCGTCACGTTCGCATATATGACAATCCTGTGGATGGTTATCCAGAATAAGTTCTACGATATCTCTGCGCGCTCGTCTAAGCTGGGCGGTATTAGTTTTGATTTTGATACCGTTGTTGATTGGAAACGCACAGGACGCAACGAAATTCTTCATACCTTCCACTTCAACAATACATACTCTGCATGCGCCTTCTATTGAAAGTTTAGGATGATAGCAAAGTCTTGGAATATGGAAACCAAGACTATCCGCGGCCTGCATTATCGTTTGACCTGCTTTGACTTTATATTCTTTGCCGTTTATAGTTATTGTTATCGTATCCTGCATTTTATCCTCACGATTTTATAATAGCACCAAATTTACATGTATTCATGCACATTCCGCAACGAATACATTTATCATTGTCGATATGGTGCATTTGTTTCTTATTTCCATCTATAGCGTCTACTGGGCATACACGTTTACATGCGCCGCAGCCGATACATTTTTCTGTAATCACGTAATTTAACAAAGCCTTACATACTCCGGCTCTGCATTTTTTCTCATTAATATGCTCTTCGTATTCTTCTCTGAAATTCTTAATTGTACTCAACACCGGATTAGGCGCCGACTGACCTAAGCCGCAAAGAGAAGCTTTCTGGGTCATGCTTCCGAGTCTTTCGAGTTTTTCGATGTCACCTGGCATACCCTTGCCTTCTATTATCCTTGTAAGAATTTCGTACATTCTTTTTGTGCCTTCTCTACAAGGGGTACATTTGCCGCATGATTCGCTTTGAGTAAACTCAATGAAAAACCTTGCGACATCTACCATACAAACATCTTCGTTCATGACAATCATTCCGCCCGAACCCATAATCGAGCCGGCTTTTGCAAGTGACTCATAATCAATCGGAGTATCAAGATATTCCGCGGGCAGGCATCCGCCGGAAGGGCCTCCAGTCTGAATGGCTTTTAATTGTTTTCCATTCGGAAGTCCGCCTCCTATGTCATAAATTATTTCACGCAGTGTCGTACCCATAGGGACTTCAATTAAACCGGTATTGTTAACCATACCGGCCAGTGCAAAAACTTTCGTACCTTTACTTTTTTCTGTACCTACTGTACTGAACCAGCTACCTCCGTCGAGGATTACGACAGGGACATTGGCCCATGTTTCAACGTTATTTATTAAGGTCGGAAAGCCAAACAATCCACTGACAGATGGATATGGCGGTCTTGGTTTAGGCATTCCTCGCCGACCTTCAATAGAGCGTATCAGTGCAGTTTCTTCACCGCATACAAATGCGCCTGCACCGAGCCGAATCTCTATATCAAAATCAAAATTAGAGCCGAGTATATTTTTCCCCAAAAGGCAGTGGGCTTCGGCATCAGCAAGTGCCTTTTCGAGTCTTTTAATTGCAAGTGGGTACTCGGCTCTTATATAAATAATCCCTTTGTTTGCTCCAATTGCATAACCTCCAATTATCATACCTTCGAGAATCGTATGTGGGTCACCTTCTATTGCGCTTCTGTCCATGAACGCACCAGGGTCACCTTCATCGGCATTGCAGATTACATATTTCTGGTCATTTATCTGGTCTGCGGTAAATTGCCATTTTGTTCCGGTTGGAAAACCACCACCGCCGCGGCCTCTCAAACCGGATTTTTTGACTTCGTCAATAACATCCTGAGCAGTCATATCAGTTAAAATTTTTGCGAGTGCTTCATATCCTCGCAAAGCAATATAGTCGTCTATATTTTCAGGATCGATAATACCGCAGTTACGAAGAGCAATTCTCATCTGCCTGCCGAAAAATTTCGTATCACCGAAAATTCGGAAGAATCGGTTGAATAAATTGTCTTCCTGTATTGCCAGTCTTGAGATTGGTCTTTTATTTATAATATGTTCCTGGAGAATTTCCGTGATGTCTTTTTCGGTGACACCGCCGTATATTGTGTATCCCGGGTAAACAATCATAACAGGACCTTTGTCGCACATACCAAGACAGCCGGAGACATTAATTTTCACTTTGTCTTGCAAGTCGAGCTTTACAAGCTGTTCTTCAAGTATGTTTTGCAATCCGCGAACATCCTTATTTATACATGCTGTACCATTACATATTGTTATTACGTGTTCTTTCATTTTCTTCCTTTATTTGCTCAGTGTCATCGTAGTACGCAGAACTATTCAATTACCCATTCTTCAATGACTTCACCGTTTATTATGTGTTTTGTAATAATATCCCAGGCTCTTTCTTTTGTAACTTTGCCATATTTTATGGGATTTTTACCAGCTTCAACCACTTCGACTGTAGGTTCCAGGTTGCATCTACCTGCGCATCCTTTCTGGCTAAGGTAAACATCTTTAACTTTTCCAGTGCTTATAGCATTCTGAAAAACTTCCATGACGTCTTTTGAGCCTGCTGCAATTTCACAGGTTGCCATACCTACATATACTCTTGTATTGGCAAGGTAGCCTTTCTGTAAAATTCTGTTTACTGACTCGGCTCGTTTTTTTCGCAATGTTTCTAATGGAGTAGTCACTTTATATTCCCTTTTCTATTTGAAGAATAAATGAATTACCTTTCTCTCTTGGTTCAATTCTTATATTGCCGCCATGCTGCTCGATTATCTGTTTAGTGATATATAATCCCAGCCCGGTTCCTTTTACTTTTTTTGTCTGTGTCGTTTCAAGTCTGGAAAATCTATGGAATAATTTATCTTTCTGTTCGGCAGTTATAGGTTCTGAATCGTTATATACATCAATTTCAACTTTACCATTAAGGTTATGGCTGCTTATGATTACATTTCCATTTTCCTGGCCATATTTTATCGCATTACCAATAAGATTATTTGCGACAATCTGCATCAGGTCAGTATCGGCATTAATTTTCAGATCAGGTGTCAGCCTGTTAACTACTTTTATCCCTTTTCTTTCGGCCAGAGTCATAAGCGTCGAAATAGAAGGAACAAAAATTTCATCATTCACATTTATCGCGGATTTATGAACATTTAACTGGTCTCTTTCAATTCTTCCAAGATTCAAAAACTTACCTACTACGGCTGTTAAGTAGTCAAGATTGCGAGTGACAGAATCGACTGCTTTTCTCTGTTTGAAATTTATTAATCCAAGATAACCATCGCGAACAGAGTAAGCATTCATTACAGCAGAAGCGAGCATTCCTCTCAACTCATGCGCGACAAAACCGATTAAATCAACATAATTCTTGTTAAGGTTTTTAAGGTTCAGTTCTCTTTCACTGAGTTTTGCGGACATTTCATTAAAAGATTCCGAGAGCAAATTCAGTTCAAACAAATTCGTACTGCTCTGGACTTTTACACCAAGATTCCCGGTAGAAAGTTTAGATGCCGCATCGGCGATTTCCGTTAACGGCCTGGCAATTCTATCAGCGAGTATGACAGATAGAAATATCGCCAATAAAATGGCCGCGATGATAATAATCATAAATGTTAAGGTTATATTAATGAAAAGATCATTAAACGGCTGTTCGAGTGTACCCACATATAACATACCTATTGTTTCACCGCTGATGTTTTTTATTGGCTCATAAGCTGTTTTATACCAATCGTTGACAACGAATGCACGGCCGTTCCAGGGTAATCCCTTTTTTAATACATGATCAAATACCTCGGCAGAAACACGTGTTCCTATTGCACGGTTATCACCTGTATCTTTAACATTCGTAGATATACGCATATCGTTTTGGAAGATGGTGACCGTTCCTGTATCTTTGCCTTTGTATTCGAGTCCCTTGTAAACAACATTTTTTACTTTATCTACGATATCATAGTTGCGGTTAAGCAGGTTACCTCCGTAAAGTACCCCTATGAAATTATTGTCATAATCGAATAAAGGTGCCGCGGCTTTAATTATCAAACCGGAAGTATGTTCATTTTCTGTTATCGGCCTGGCTTTTTCTGTATATTTCACCCACATATGAGCTTGTTCAGCTAATTCGTTATTTTCCTTTAATAACTGATCTTCAGTAATTACCTGGGTTCCATAAGCGATTTTCCTGTCAGTTAAAACCTTTGCTATGATTTCATTCTGTGCCTGATTGTCACCGATGACATAAGGATTGCGAGATCTTATTATTACGTTCCCTTTTTCATCGGTTAACGTTAATATATCCAGGCCTTCTGCGACTCTGATATCGTTGAGTGTTTTACCTGCTTTGTGCAAAGCTTCTGTATCGAATCCGGCTGTGCCATTTTGCAAAACACGGAACTCCGAACGCATAACAGAGAAACGAATTATGTTTTCTATGTTTTTAGTTTCCTGGGTATATACTTCTCTTGCCGCATTTAAATCGTTTTTGACTTTTTCCTGAGCACGATCAATTATATCTTTTTTAATAAAATAAAAGCCTGCAACAGCTATGGATAGTGATACCAGGATGATAACCACCATGTGAGAAATAATTATTCTGGTTTTTAATGTGTCACTTGCCATAGTTTTATATTACGTTAATATCGAGGATTGCTGCACACTGCGCGCAGGACAACCTTATTAATTCATTTTCTGATTTCAAGCCACGATAGACCTGTACATCTACATAAACGTGGTTCACAACTTTTGCTGTCTTTTATATACATCATTGACAGCTTCGACCAGCTCCTCGCGGTCAAATGATTTAATATAGTAATAAACAATATCCTGCTTACGAACTTCAGTTTCTATTTCAATACTGTTTTTGTTCGTTGTCATTATTATTTTAAGTTCAGGATCAATTGCCAGTAGAATTGAAACGGCATCGTAGCCTTTAATTCTCGGCAAATCCACATCCATAATGACACAGCAGAATTTAATATCCTTTATTCTTTCGACAGCTTCCCGAAGATTACGACTTGTTTCAACTGTGAAGCCATCACGAATTAAATCCGAATACAGCGGATAAACTGACATAACGTCAGGGTCGATAATTAAAATCCTTTTGCATTCTGATCCCATTGTTTTTTTCTCTGGACAATAAATTTCTGTATATAACACCTTAATAAATTCACCTTACAAAACATCAATGAAGCATAAACACTAACTTTGTATATGTAATTAGCAACTGTTATGCCAGAAGTAGAATGACCATGCCAGAGATAGCTGTAACTGCTTGTTGTGACAATAGATATGTATATTTATAATATTATCAGGGATGTATTGAGTTTTTTGTAATGGGGTGTTTTACCCCATTTAAAGGGGAATAATGAACCAGATTAAGTATTCTATTCTATGCCGTAAGCCTTCATCTTCATACGTAAAGTTTTTCGGTCTATTCCCAGTGATTCGGCGGTATTTCCTTTATGTCCGTTAAACATTTTAAGGGCCTTTATTATATATTCTTTTTCCAGGTCAACAAGGCGTCTTACTTTATCATCGGAATCTGTATCTGATTCACTATCAATAGTAAGCCCATAATACATTAAGTCTGAAGGTTCGATAATTTCGTTTTCAGTTAAAACAATAGCTCGTTCGATAGCATTTTCCAGTTCCCTGACATTTCCCGGCCAGTCATATTCAATAAGTGCTTCCATTGCCTTATCAGAGATACCCTTAAGATTTTTTCCTCTTTTTTTATTATATTTTTCAAGAAAGTAATTTGTTAATGATGGTATATCACTTTTTCTCTCGCGCAAAGGAGGTATAGTAATTGGGACAACACTCAACCTGTAAAATAAATCTTCTCTAAAAGTTCCATCTTTAACCGACTGTATTAAATCTCTGTTTGTAGCTGCGATAATCCGAACATCAACTTTGACTACCTGTGAACTGCCAACTTTAATAATTTCTCTTTCCTGCAAAACTCTCAGTAATTTTGACTGAATGCTCAAACTAACGTTTCCAATCTCATCGAAAAAGAGTGTTCCTCCGTTTGCCAGTTCGAACCGGCCGTATTTCGTTTCAACTGCGCCAGTAAAAGAACCTTTAACATGACCGAATAATTCACTTTCAAAAAGACTTTCGACAAGACTGCCGCAATCGACAGCAACGAAAGACTTATCATTTCTGCCGCTGCATTTATGTATGGAACGTGCAATTACTTCTTTGCCAGTACCGCTTTCTCCCGTAATAAGAACTGTAGTATCAGTAGGTCCAACTTTTCTAACAAGCTGTTCTACTGCTTTCATCGAGTTATCATTGCCAATTATTACTTCTGAACCAAGTCCCGATTTTAATTCATTTCGCAATAGAATATTTTCTAAAGTGAGCTCTCTTGTACTGAGCGCACGCTTAACTATCATACGCAAACTTTCAGGTGTGAAAGGTTTGGGTATAAAATCATAAGCACCGTTTTTCATAGCTTCTACGGCAGACTCAATTGTTGCATGGCCGGTGATAACTATTACGAGTGTTTCCGGATTCTTCTGATTTACTTCTTTGAGAACATCCATACCGTTAAAGCCCGGCATTTTTAAATCGAGAATTATCAAGTCGTAGGCTTTTTCTTTCATCATGGAAAGGCCAAGGATTCCGTTATCGGCAGTATCAACAGAATAGCCTTTACGAGAAAGAGTTTGCAGGCATGAATCTCTCATGCTTTCTTCATCATCGATAACCAGAAT
>JAFGPS010000109.1 GCA_016936075.1 Sedimentisphaerales bacterium
ATGAAATCCTTTCCAATTATATTTTTACATGATAACATATTGAACATATAATATCATTACTAAAAACATAATTGTGACACAGCCTGACAGTGAAGCATCCGGCTCTCGAATAAGAAGTCACGAACGCTACATATTTTATATTCGCAAGCCAGATACTTCGGCTACCCTTCAGAGCTTGCCCTGAGCTTGCCGAATGGGATGACAGGGCAATACATTTTGTCATGTTAATAAATCCCCGAAGTACAATCAAATAAATCTTGCGGCTAATTCGAATTTCCTGTAAAGTGTAAAATCGTATATTAAACATTCTAAAATTACGTATAAGTATGAAAAATAAATAATATGCAGTTCTTTGGCAAGGTTAAATAAAACACCTTTTTTGGAGGATTCACAGACATGAAAACCAGAATCAATTTCGTAATAATACTTGCACTTGCACTTATTCTTCCAGTTGCAACTTTAATGATAGTCAAACAAGCAGGAGCCGGACAAAACATCGCTCCTGCCCGACCGAAAGGCCCGGGTGACATCTACAACGCGGCTGGTTTCCCATGCGTAACCGCACACAGTACAACACGTGCATTGTTCGCATCATATAACGGCCCGCTCTACCAGGTTATGCGAAAATCAGACGGCGAGACTCTGGACATCGGTATTGTTCCGCCAAGTGCAGATAATGCAGGCGGATATGCAGACGCGGCAGCACAGGATAAATTCTGCGAAGGTACGTTATGCTTCATAACTACAATTTACGACCAGTCGGGCAAAGGTAACGATCTCGTCCAGGCTCCTCCAGGAACATTCAGAGGTCCGGCGATAGGTGGATTCAATACGCTTCCGATTGCGGACATGGCTCCAATTACAATCATGGGACATAAAGTTTACGGCACCTACATCATGCCGGGTATGGGATTACGAAATAATGATGCTTCCGGTTTAGCAATTAACGATGAGCCGCAAGGTATCTATATGGTTTTCGACGGCACGCACTTCGACAGCGGTTGCTGCTTCAATTACGGCAATACTTCGACCAACAGCACCGCCGTGGGAACAGGCACGATGGACACAGTTTATTTTGGTATCGCAACTGCATGGGGAAGCGGCGAAGGTTCCGGACCGTGGATTATGTCTGATATGGAAGCCGGTTTGTTCTCGGGTTACAACGCAAAACAAAACGTCAATGACCCGACAATCGATTCATGGCGTTTCGTAACCGGAACAGTCAACGGCGGCGGCGGAAACCAGTGGGAAATACGCGGTGGTAACGCACAGGCAGGCGAACTTATGACTTTCTATAAAGGTGTTCGTCCCGGTTCAAATGAAAACAACACCTACTACCCGATGCACAGAAAAGGAGCCGTTCAGATGGGTAACGGCGGTGACAATGGTAACGGCTCGGCAGGTACTTTTTATGAAGGTATCATCACAGTCGGATATCCGCCGGAAGAAATTACAAACGCTGTGCAGGCTAATATCTTAGCCGCAAAATATAACGTGCCGCAGATAACTCTGTCACGTACTACAACTTTCACTCCAAAATCAAGTCAGGATGTCACCTTGACATTTAATAATACAACAGGCATTCCTGCTGAGGACATAAAGCTGAATATTGATGTACCTGCTGGATGGACATCTGTAGTTACAGGTACAAGCGATACATCAAAATTTTTCACTGATGGAATTGGACCAGTTGGAAAAGTAAATGCAATGTTCAAGATAACTTCACCTGCTACAACAAGTGGTGGTTTTATCACTGGTAGAGTTGAGTGGAAAAATCAAACTATTAACCAATCAACATACGCACAGAGAGTGCGTAATGCATTCCCAGTCAAAATTAACGAAGTGCGTTTGAGTACAAGTTCTAATCCGACAAACCAGTTTATCGAACTTTATAATGCAAGTGACAGTGAAGTTGATATTTCGAATTGGAGTATTATCAATACCAAGAGCGAGTGGGCCCCGGTTAAGCTGGCGACAATTCCAGCTGGTACAAAACTTGCATCCAAAAAATTCTATCTGCTCGGTCTTTCCAGTACAGGTTTGGCAACTCCGGCAAGCGAAGGTGCAACTACGATTAACGTATTAAGTACAGTCGGGTTTGAAGCTGGTCAGAAAATCGATATAGCCGGCGAAACAAAAACAATCAAAGAAATCGGCACACCCGCATCTGCAATGACAACAATCTTTATTCCTGTTTCCACCGGGCCATTTCTAACATTCCAGGCGGGTACAACAAACTTGCCGGTCACTAACGCAACAGGATTTACAATCGGTCAGAAAATTGGAATCGATATCGGCGGCAACTACGAAGTTGCAACTGTCACCGAAGCAGGCAAGGCGGCAACGCAAACAACTTTATCGACAGAAGCAAAAGCCGGTGACACAAGTATTAGACTTGGATCAGTTTCCAATATTACAGTGGGTGACACTTTAACAATAGATACAGGTGCAAGAAAAGAAGTTATTAAAGTAAAAAGTATCAGCAGTTCCAGTGCCGCTCCTGAAGCAGCCGGTACACGAGGCGGATTCGGTAGACGAGGCTTTGGCGGAAGAGGCGGCGGAGGAACTCCAGGTGAAGTAGAACTTGAAGCCCCGCTTAAATTCGACCACATACTAAGAGTTGATGTCTCCGATCCGGGAACAGGAATCAGTTTCACCCCGGCTACAAAGTTCGTACACAAGAGCGGCGATGCAATACAGGCAATGGGCAGCGGAATAACTCTCAAGACCGCACTTGGCAAGAGTCACGAATACGGCACACCTGTAGTTAATACACAGGTCGAAAATGCAGGTTACAAGGGAACACCCACACCGAATCAATGGTTTGGCGGCCCCCTTTCGGCAAGTGCAGGCTCGATTGCATTAATGGACGATAGCGGCAAAGTTGTCGTTGACGCAATGGTGTACGGTTCACAACAGAGCAATTCCAGTGGAAACGGAACTATTACCAGCCCGGAACTTGCCATTCTCGAAGGTGACCAAAGTCATGGCGGATGCATTGTAGTGGCACCAAGTGCAGGTCGTGGCGGCTTCGGCAGACGTGGCGGTAGTACAACTGCAAGCGAAACAAATAAAAGCCTCGGACGTTTCCCGGACGGCGAAGACACAGATAGTAACTGCAACGATTTCTTTTTGCAGTCCAACGGTACAAACATTGCATTCGCTGCAGAAGCAGGTGCGAATAATATCAAAGTTGCCAGCACGGCAGACTATAGCGAAGGACAAACGATTATTATTGATTCGGGCGAAAACCGTGAGGAAGCCGTTATCGCAACAGTAGGCACAGCAGGCGGCACAACGATAAGTACTACAACTGAAGTTGGCGCGACCGTAATCTCTATCGCCAGTACAACTGGCTTTAGCGTTGGCCAGACCATCACAATTGACAGCGGCACAAATCGTGAGACAGCAGTTATCGCTTCTATCTCCGGTAGTGGCGCACGCAGCAACAGAGGCGGCATGGTCGCAAATAGAGGCGTAAGAGGCGGCCAAGGCGGAGCTACAACAATCACTGTCACCGCCCCACTTAAAAATGCACACGCCGCAGATGCTCAGGTTTCTGGTACAGGTATCACCCTTACGAAGGCATTGAACAAGACGCATAACATCGGTACACAAATCGCAGGCAATGACCCGACACCTGGTGCGACTAATAGATATAGCAGGAGACTTTAGTCATAATGGTGCAATGCATCGCACCAATAAACTTATCATTGATAAAGGACATAGTATGAAATAACTTAATTTTCAAATACTAATCGGAGCATCACTTTCTTTTTTTTAGGAACTATTGCATTTACAGAAACGTTCGAACATCCGGATTTTTCTTCAAGAACTACAGGTCTGCTAATCGTCTTAGGTTTGTTCAGCTTGTCTTTTCATATATTAGTAAGTGATATTACAAGTATGTTATCTTTTAAGAATAAAGTGAATGAAATATCAAACGTTTCTCCTGATGAATAAACTGATGCAATTCAGTAAATATCGAGTACAATGAATCTCTCCAGTAAATATTTTAATCTCTTTGCCAGCCACACAATGAATGACGTAACAGCCTTAAACATATCTTCTTAAATTAGCGAATAGACACAAAAAAAACTTCCTACCCCCAAAATACTATATACGAACATTTCATCAGGAATATTGTAATTATATTATAAGAGTATAAATATATAATACAGCTTATTGTAAATAGTCATTTTAAGCAAAATTTACTGTTTATAAAAAATGTTACTATGGAGTCAGAAAATGAATGAAGGCAGTATCATCACTCTTATGAGCGGAGCATTAATCGCATTCAGTGTTTCATTTTTATGTTCCCTTATGGAAGCTTCTCTGTTGAGTCTCTCGCCCGGTGAACTGGCAACGCTGGAAAAACACAAATCTAAAATCGGGGATATTGTTCGTGGTTTTAAGGAACAAATCGAATTACCTGTAACTGTAATACTTATCCTGAATACTGTAGCACATACAGTCGGTGCAATTATAGTTGGTGCGGAAACCGCGTTGCTTTTCGGCGAAAAATATATAGGCATATCTTCGGGCGTATTCACATATATGATGCTGCAATTTACCGAAATTCTACCAAAATCACTCGGTGTTCATTATAACATAAGAATAGTCGAACTGAGCGCCATACCGCTTCGTTTCCTTATTGTTGTTCTAAAGCCAGTCATAACCTTATTAAGGTTTCTCAATAAACCCTTCGAGAAAAAGAAATCTAATAATCACACGGCAACACTCGATGAAATTAATGCACTGGCCGGTTACGCTCAACTATCGAAGCAAATCTCAACGAACCAGGCAAATATAATTAAAGGCGTGACATTGCTTTCAATGAAAAAGGCGGAAGATCTTATGATTCCAGTTGACCAGATAACCTTTTTATCAAAATCTCAAACTCTTTCCGAGGCAATAATCAAGGCACATCTTGACCCTCATACCCGCTTTCCAGTGATTGAATGCGATAATATAAATAGAGTTATCGGCTACGTTAACTTCAAGGAACTGGTTTATCGAATGCGAACGAATCCTGCCGATCCGACTCTTGGCGGTATAATCCGACCGCTAAGGTTTGTGAATGAAGACACTTCGTGCCAACAGTTGCTTAAAGTTTTTGTGGATGAGCACGAACACATGGCACTTGTGCAGGATGCAGACAAAACCACGCTCGGACTGATTACTCTCGAAGACATTGTTGAAGAACTCGTCGGTGAGATTGAAGATGAATTTGACAAGCTCCCGAAGAATATACACATGCTCAGCCAGGGCGTATGGATAGTCGGAGGAGGCGCTTCCATGAAATATATTTCGGAAAAGCTCGATAGCCCAGATTTATCATGCGATAGTAATATATCAAACTGGATTATAAAACAAATCGGGCACATACCGGCCGTTGATGAAAGAATAAAAGCTGAAGGTCATGAATTTAATGTCCGCCGAATTCGACGTGGAAAAGTCTTTGAGGTCCTAATCACCCCAGAATCAATTTCTGCTCCCAGGAAATAATATCATCAAATTCAAACGTTTTTCACCAACTTTTTTTGAGTTGAATCAGTTTTTTTTCTTTTCTAAAGATTTTTTGAAACGAAATTAAGTTTCATACGTCTATATAGGTGAAAACCTTAGTTTTATTATACTGACAGTTAAAATAGGAGAGTTAAATATGTATCCGTTGATACCATTTATTATTATTTTTATTATTGCTGTAGTTGCAAGCCTGACTGCTACCACTAACAGTACACCTTTTAAGACTGAACAAGCCAGAGAAATCTGGCAGAATATGACAAAATTCGAGCGAACAGCGGCAAATAGAAAATCCCGAAGATTTGGTGCTTTCGTGGGAGCAATTCTTGGCATTGTTCCTGGCGTAATTGGATTGACTTTGGGTATTGCCCTGCTTGGTTCAGCATTAAAAGGAGTAATTATCAGTTCGCTTTTATCCACCCCAATTGTTCTATTGGTTATATGGAAAGTGTATTTGCCGCACATGGCGGAATCATGGCGGCTGTTTTTCGCTTCGACCGAATGGGCAATAAATCACGACATCCAGCCAGAAGATATTCGTTTGTTCAAATGGGAAATATAAAAAAATGGTATATGTGTTAATTGCGATAGTTGCTTTTGCGTTAGAATTATTCTGGTTCATACAACTTATTGACCTGATGTCACGACCAGACAACCATTTTATTGGAAAATATGATAAGCTGTGCTGGGTTGCGATTTTATTAGCCGCCAACTGGATAGGTGCTTTAGCGTATATATCGCTGAAACCTTTTAAGGCAGCTTCAATTTCAGAGAGCAGCGAAATGGATAGTATCAAACCTCGAGAATTCACAAAAATGCCCAACGCTCCAAAAAAATGTCCAAATTGCGGCGAAACATTTTTCTACAACGCCCAATCATGCCTGTCCTGCGGCTGGGCCTACGACGAACCTGGTAACGCCGAATAATACTATATTGAGCTTATTTGGTGCGTAGTAACGCACCCTACATTAAAGATTTTTTTATTTTTCCTCAAGCCTGCTTGACATAGGATATAATTTGTCTATAATTACCTTCAGAGATGTTTAAGAAAATTAATATGAGATATGTCGGAGATTATTACAATGACGAAAAAGAAAAAACGTCCTTTTGGTCCATGGTCGTGGACAGCCGAAGAAATAAAGCTATTGAAAAAGATTTACCCGCTCGGTAATACGCAAAAAGTCGCGGAGCGGCTCGGAAGACCTTTAACAACAGTCAGGCAAAAAGCATACGACCTCGGACTAAAAACAAAAACTTATAACTTCTGGACCGACGAACAAATACAATTGCTCAAAAAAATATATCCGACATCGTCCATAAAATCCTTATCAAAACAATTCAAACGCTCGCCCGGCTCAATCAGAATAAAAGCATGCCAACTCAATCTCAAAAAGGGGAAATAGCGAGAAGAATATAACAGCAAGTCACACTCTAAGCTATGCAGTGTGCGATACATCGCACCAATAACGTGGTATAATGAAATGTTGCGTTAAAACACACCCTACAAATACTCAGCGTTTTCAGCGTACCCGGCGGTAATATATTCGTATTAACCACTAATCCAAATATCTAGAGGAACATTTATGTCCAAACATGCAAAACTCACAAAAAAACAAATTGACGTAATTGACGATTTATTCGCAAGCGAACTTAACGAAAAAGAGATTCTGCAAAATCACAAGGTCAGCCGAGCATTATACAATAAGTGGCTCGCCGATGAAAACTTTATGAGAGATTTAGACAACCGTATTGCAATCGCATTTAAGCGAAGCGCCGCACGCCTGGCCGGAAATGTCTCAAAAGCGGTCGAACAACTTATAACTTTGTCAAAAGGTGATAATGACATATCAAGAAAAGCATGCCTTGATATCATCGCATTGCAAAAGCAGGTTTTAATAAATCAGCCGCAAGTTCGACAGGAAACAAAGACTCCCGAAATCCCAGCCAATACAAATCTTTCAGACGAAGCGGCAGGAAGAATCCTGGCTGCACTCGCCGAAGAAAAGTAAAATATAAAACTTATTCCATAAGAAACCATGAATATTATTAAACAATATAACATAATGGAGTAACCACGAATTAACACGAATAAACTCGAATTTATGATTAAACATTTGAATTGCCTCTGGCATCTGTGTTAATTTCCCCTTGGGATGGCCAGGCTCACGTGTTCATTAGTGGTTTCATATATTTGCCATAGACTATCATAAAATACTTTTTCTTTTCAGGGACCTTTGATAAACTATAACCATGAGATTGAAAGGGAATCTGTATGAATAGTAATGAGATGGAACAAGATAAAATTAAAAATGCGTACGGGCGGAAGTATATAATCCCAGCGGTTATTCTGCTGATTTTAATAACTCCTATTATTTATTTCATTCATCTCAAGTCAAAACCTGACCCGGTAAGTGAGAAAGCAATTCGTAATTCAGCTGCGGACCAGCTTGATAAAGACCAGAATATACTCGACAATAGAGATTTTACAAATATTACGGAACTCACCATTTCAAATAATAATAAATTTATAGAATTTGCTTCTTTATACGATTTCACTGGAAATGCTAAATCAATGGATGAATATTCCGGCTCATTAACCGGTGAATTTTCAAATCTTATAGATATTAAACTTCTCAAGAATTTTATAAATCTGCAAGAACTTAACATTAGAATTACCATTCATGACGGAAGTAATACTTCAGATTCCAAAACACAGGAAATACTTAAAAAACTTGGTATTCACAAAAGTACAGTAATGTATGAAATGGATTTAAGTCCACTTGAAAATCTCGTCAATCTTCGAGAGCTTAAATTATTCGGAGTTCCATTCAGAGATATTAAGCCGCTTGAAAATCTTTCAAACCTTGAAAGTTTATGGTTTGCTACTCCGAGGGTAAAAAGCCTTGAACCTTTGGAAAAACTTACAAATCTTAAAAATCTTACTCTTCAACGAACCTCAATTATTATTAGTGAGCCTGAGCAAATTAGATATCTAAAAAACCTTGATTTTCTCGCATTGGAATACTCTAGCCCAAAGAATCTTAAACCTATAAGTAATTTAACAAATCTAAAAATATTAAAGATACGATATAACTATTCTCTTTCCAACCTTGACTCGCTTAAAGAAATGGCAAATTTAAAGAAATTATATATACAGGATTGTCCCGAAATTACTGATCAAGAAATCGAAGATTTGCAAAAAGCTTTACCGAATCTGGAAATCATAAGACAAAAATGAATGATATATTAAAAAAGAAATCTTCTCGGCGAAGATATATAATCACTGCTAGTGTTATTTTATTATTAATAACGTCTGTATTGGCTTTGTTTGTATTGATACAAACAGGAAAACCAGACCCGGCCAGCGAAGCTATGATACGCGAAGCAGCCGCGGCTCAGCTTGGTAAAGATCCGAACTCCCTCACTGATGAAGATTTTACGAAAATTACAGAATTGAGTATTGGTGAAAGAACACAGTCCATATTTGCAATGTATGACGAAGGTGATTCGTTCAAATACGCATATAATAAACTCTCCGATATAAGACTGCTCGAGAAGTTCACGAATTTGCAAACACTCTACCTTGGTTCGATTGATGTCTCAACGGATAAAATCCCTAAATGGATGCTGATGCTTTCGAAGCTGGGTATTTATGATCTCGAAAAGAGATATTCGTTTGATTTAAGTCCGCTTAAGAAGCTTTCCCATCTTGAAAAGCTTCAGGTTGGTGGAAATGTGGTTAATAATATTGAGCCGCTCGCAAAATTGAACCTTAAACAAGTCCAGCTTATTAACGCAATGGTAAGTGACCTTAAGCCACTCGAAAACCAGAAACAACTTGAGAAGATTTATATAATTTTCTGCCCGAAACTGCAATATAAGGATTTGGAAGATTTGGGTAAGGCAATTCCAAATCTTGAAATTACAAGTACGATTAATAAACCCGAACCATGAGCGAACAAATAAAATTACAAGCTGAATCACAAAATATGCAAAAGAAGAAATCTTCCTTGCGAAGATACAGACTTTTTGCGGTTATTCTCGTAACAGGTATTGTTGCAGGATATATTTATTCTGTAGCTGCTTGGAAATCTGAATCGCAAAAGGTAAGTGAAAAATTAATTCGCAAAGCGGCCGCATATCAGCTCAATAAAAAACCTGATGATTTAACTGACGAAGACTTTGCAAAGGTCACAACACTTATAATTGAAAATTATGACACTACGGAATTGCTTCAAAAGAAAGTTGAACTCTATGACATAACGTTTCTTGAGAAATTTGTAAACTTGCAGGAATTAGATATCAGCAATATTACACTACCCAAGCCTGATATACCAAAATGGATGGTCATTCTGGCAAAACTGCATGTTTTCGACCTTTACAAGAAATACCATAAACACTATATGAATAAATATCTGATTGATTTAAGTCCGTTAGAGAATTTATCTCACCTTGAAGTAATTCGATTATTCGACACCGCTGTAAAGAACCTCAAGCCGCTTACTAAACTCGATAATCTGCAGGAAATTCACCTTTGTGAAAATCAATTAGCTGATCTTGGACTGATTAAAACTGGAGTTATTCCTAAAACATTATCTATTAATGACAGGGATTTTATACTTGAACTCGGATATGGGAACGTAATATGGACAAAAAAATATATAGAAAGTAAACCTGAATTTTCTAATAAGTCCCTCCCTATAATATTTTATTATATTAGTGGTGTATATTTATCTCCCTTACATAATGCTGAAACAGAGATAAATGTTGAAGTACATAAAGCTTTGAAATAGCCGAAATAAAATTGCTTAAAGCGTAGTAAATAAACTCAATCCAGACTATAATGAACCAAATAGAAAAGAGTTCGCAAGAACCGCAGAATTATATTTCATTTTATACCTATAAAGTTTTTAGGGGAATAATAAAAAAGAAGGATTGCTTTTATGACGATAGAGAAAATTGATATTTACAGACTCTTTGAGAAAGTTAAGGAACAAAGTCCGGTTGTTCATCATCTCACTAACTGGGTGACAATTTATGATTGTGCTAATATAACCAAGGTTCTTGGCGGCTCACCAGTAATGGCTCATGCTCCCGAAGAAGCCGCGGAAATGACCGGGATCGCTTCATCATTAGTATTAAATATCGGGACGCTAACAGTTGATTTTGTTGAGGCTATGAAAATTGCAGCTAAAAAAGCGAACGAAATAAATATTCCAATTACTCTCGATGTCTGCGGAGCCGGAGCGACAAAACTTCGTGACGATAAATGTTTCGAATTACTCGAAGCGGCTAAAATATCTATTATCAAAGGCAACGCTTCCGAGATAGCTCGTATCAGCGGATTATCTGTAAAAACGCAGGGAGTTGATTCGGGTAACATAAATGAAAATCTCGAAGAACTCGCGAAGGATGTTTCCCAAAAGTGGAACTGCACTACAGTAATAACAGGCGAAGTAGATTTTATCGCCGATGCAAAGAGATGTTACAAAGTTAAGAACGGCCATCCAATAATGGCTCATGTCGTTGGGACAGGCTGCATGGCCGCGTCTGTGATAGGAACTTTCGCCGCGGTGGATTCGGATTATGTTAATACATCTGTAGCCGGACTCGTTTGTTATGAAGTAGCTGCTGAACTGGCGGCGAAGAAATCATACGGACCAGGCACATTCAAAGAGCAATTATTCGATGCCCTGTTTAATTTAGATAAAGCAGCGATTGAAAAAATGCAGAAGGTAGAATCATGATACGGGGATATTACTTTATCACCGATTCCGGTTTGAGCAAAGCAGGTAATTTGTCTGATGTCGAACAGGCACTTAAAGCAAATGTAAGCGTTATTCAATACAGAAATAAAACTTCCGACACGCGGGAATTCTTTGAAGAAGCAATTGCATTACGAAAGATATGCAAAAATGCAACATTCCTTATTAATGACCGCATTGATATTGCATTAGCCTGTAACGCTGACGGCGTTCATTTGGGACAAAGTGACATGCCATACAAAACCGCAAGAGAGATACTTGGTCCAAATAAAATTATTGGCCTGACTGTCCACTCCATTGAGGACGCACTTGCGGCACAGGAAATGGGAGCGGATTATATCGGAGCAGCTCCGATTTTTGCGACAACAACAAAATCTGACGCAGGGACACCTTTGGGAGTCGAAGGCTTAAAGGAAATATGCCAAAAAGTTGAGTTACCTGTCGTTGCGATAGGCGGGATTGATCTTTCAAACGCACAATCTGTTATTAACGCCGGAGCGGACTCGATTTGTGCCATTTCCGCGGTTATAACAAAAGAGAATGTGTGTGCGGAAGCGAAAAAGTTTCAGGTATTATTCATGTAGGGTAGCTCTTGAAATCATTTGAAAAATATAGTATAAGTTACGAACTGTAAGTTTGAGTAAATAAGGTATTTTAGCTGATAGTTTTCAAAAGGAAATGAAATGAATAAAATTGAGTGGGACAACAATTTATCAACGTGTATTAAATCTATTGATGATGAACACAAAATGCTTATTGAACGCCTTAACGCAGTGATAGAAGCTATAGAAAATAATCAGGGCGAAGGAACGATCGCAAAGACACTCGATTTCATGCTCGACTACACGAACTTTCATTTCTCAAACGAAGAACAATTCATCTCTGATAACAGCTACCCGGGACTTGAAGTGCAGCAGAAACAACACGCCGAATTCAAAAATTCAATCAACCAGATTATCCTCGACTTTCAGGAAGATGGAGCAGACAAGGACATAGCTCTACAAATACATGATTTCCTTTTTGTCTGGCTCAAAAAACACATTAGGGAAGTTGACCATCAGCTTGCACAATATATAAAAGAATAATTTTTCTGCAGAGTCAACTTTAATTGACAGCATGGGCTAAAGCCCATCCTAAACCTACTGAGTAAAACGAAGAATCCAGGTTACAATAGCCAGGCCCTTCATTCATTGTGGATTCAGGATAACAACAAATCACTTTTTTCCATTGACATTCCCCCTGCTATGTCTTATTATATAGATAGTACTTATGGTACTATATGAGAGATAATAAAAGAGAGATTTAGAATGGAAAATGAAATCATCAGAAAAAAACGCAAATTTTACATAATTTTCTTTTTTACTGTTTGCATATTATTCTTTTGGATAATATCGCCTCAATTATACAATTCTTATAAAAGTCAAAAGATTAATGAAAAGATTGTACATGAAGCGGTGGCACACCAATTAAATAAAAAAACAGAAGATGTCAATTCAAGCGATTATGCTAAAATAAAAGTATTAGATCTTCATGAATCAGAGATTACAAATATAAAGCCACTCGAAAAATTAATTAATCTTCAAACTCTCAGTCTTTCCCGTACTCGAATAACTAATTTAAAATCGCTCTCAAAGTTAACGAAACTGGAAATATTAAGCCTTCAATACTTAGGAAACTATGATAAAAGCACATCTATATTGATTAAGTTATTAGAAAAATATCATATTATTGATCCATCAAGAAAGAATATAATTGACCTTACACCTCTTAAGAAACTTACAAATCTTGAAATACTCGTACTTAGCGAAACAAATGTTAAGAATCTTAAACCATTGGCGAATCTTAAAAACCTGGAAGAACTTCGACTATATACTATTAACTTTTTGAAAGGATACGTTTGTGATATTACGCCGTTAGATAATCTTACAAAACTTCAACGTATCGATATAGTCAATTGGAAGTTGGATGATATTACTCCACTTTCGAATCTTAAAGAACTTAAAATCCTCCTCCTTAAAGGCGCCCCGATAACAGATATTAAACCGCTAACCGAATTATCAAATCTTAATTACCTTTATCTCAGCAACACAAGTATCATAGACATTGAAGCATTAAAAAACCTAAGAAATCTTACCCATCTGGACTTGTCCTCTTCACTAATAAGTAATATTGAGCCATTAACTGGACTTAAAAATCTTCAGAAACTGAATTTATCGGATACAACAATAAGCCAGGAACAGATAGACCAATTACAAATAGCTTTACCTGAACTAAAAATAGAACGATAAATTTTTCACATCACTTTTCATCTAAATTTAATAACACATTATATTTGAGGGACACTATGCCAAAAACAAAATTAGTACAGCCAGAGTCTGTCGAAAAAGTATCAAGTATTTATTCTGCACTTCGGCACAAGAAACCGGTTACGAAGAAAGATTTGAAAAACTATATCAAGGTTTTCCTGGGAGTGAATGTACCAGACAAGAAAATATGCCCAGAGCATTACAGTCCGATGGATTATCTTTGGTTCGTATTTCGTGATGCGTATTGCGTATTGAGTGATACAAAAAAACATGACAGAGAAAATATAACACAATACACACGACGCGATACGCATAACCAAAATTCCGACTGCATCGTTTGGGCGAATCGAGCTGGCGGAAAAACAGAAATCGCTGCTATTGCTACGCTTTTAGATTGTATTTTCAAACCCAAATGCCAGGTTCGAATACTTGCCGGTTCAGGTGAGCAAGCTTCGAGAATGTATGATTACCTTGTTGATTTTCTTTATTATGGATTTGAGGATTTTCTTGCTAAGCCGCCGTTGAAAACGAAGTGCATCTTCAAGAACGGCTCATCGAC
This sequence comes from Sedimentisphaerales bacterium, assembly GCA_016936075.1. Classification (GTDB taxonomy): domain Bacteria; phylum Planctomycetota; class Phycisphaerae; order Sedimentisphaerales; family Anaerobacaceae; genus JAFGPS01. The sequence goes on from JAFGPS010000109.1 coordinate 14,157, forward strand.
TGAAGTTCTCACACAATCTGCAAGAAGTGTTCGAGGTCAGCATATACAGAAATTACGTTGTGATGAAGTCGAGCTATTCGATGAGGAAGTTTATAACGCCGCGAAATTTACCACGCAAAGCAAAAACGGAATTGTCGCTGGAATGGAAATGATTAGTACGATGCACCAACCGTACGGTCTTATGCAAAAAATCGTTTCTTCGGGGATACAGTACGGCACACCAATTTTCAAATGGTGCATCTGGGAAACTATCGAAAAATGTATCGATAGAAATTGCTCGCAATGTCCCTTATGGCAGGATTGTCAGGGCAAAGCAAAAAACGCCGCAGGTTATCTAAATATAGATGATTGTATAACACAAATGAGGCGGGCAAGCAGAGCAGGCTGGGAAGCGGAAATGCTCTGCAAAAGACCTTCACGCGAAAATGTTGTATTCGATGAATTCGAACCGGCTATTCATGTAAAGGATGTGAGTTTTAATCCGAATTTGCCATTGTATCGGTCATTGGATTTTGGCTTTGTTAATCCATTTGTGTGTTTGTGGATACAAACCGGCGAGGATGGAAAAATCTTCGTTATCGATGAATATATCCGAAGCAGAGCAACGATAAATATTCACGCACAAGAGTTGAAAAAAAGAACACCAATAAGCGAGGGAAAAATGGCAGCAACATTTTGCGATCCTGCTGGAAAAAGCGTAAACGACGTTACCGGCACAAGCACAGTTCGAGAACTTCGCTCGCATGGAATAGAAGTTAGATTCAGGAAAAGCGGGATTCTGGAAGGAATTGAGCTTATTCGAAGAGCAATACGGGCTGGCGACGGAAAAAGCTCACTGATTATCTCACCAAAATGTAAATACCTGATAGAAGCAATGGAAAGCTACCATTACCCTGATATGAAGAGCAACCCAAACGAGCTGCCCCTAAAAGACGGCGTATATGACCACCCAATCGACGCCTTACGATACTTCTTCATTAATCAAGCAAAACCCGCCAAAACCACAGCAAGACGATATTAAACCTCATTTTAACCGAAAAAGCAGATATTTCCTGAAAACGCTATATTTCCTATGTAGGAAATCATAAATTTATATGCAATTAATTATTGCTAATTGCATAAATATACGATATATCCTATATAGGATATTTAATAAAAACAGGAAACTATTAAATGAGACTTACAGAAAAACAAATAATAAAAGAGCTTTTCAACTCAAAGGAAAGATATAAACCACTAATATTAAAAGATTTATATCAGGATCCACTTATTTTAAATACAGATACACGGGCAGATGCAGTTGCAAAAATATGTATTGAAAATGGACCTTGTTTAGAAACAGTATTGGAAATAGTACCTGTCGCTACTCCAAATAATATTCTTAACAAATCAAAATTGATGAAGTCTTTATTAAATAATTCTGAACAATTACTCTTAATCGTAGCACCTTATATTTCTGGAAAAGCTGCTAAAATATTAGAGAACGAAGGAATATCATGGATCGATTTGTGCGGTAATATGAGAGTATCTGTTCCCGGGAAAATTTATATAGAAAAGTCCGGCAATAAAAATAAATTCCCCGATACATCACCGATTAAGAAAATATTTGAAGGTACTTCTTCTCTTGTAAGCAGAGCGTTACTATTAAAACCCGAAGGTTTTAAATCCCAATATGAGCTTGCTGATTTCATTAACAGCCTAAATGCAAATATAACAAAAGGAACCGTATCCAGGATTCTAAAATCGTTAGAAGATGACATTCTTATACGAAAAGATAAGTCACTTATACAAGTAATTGACAGTGAAAAACTATTAGATCGATTGCTGGAAGGTTACATAAAATCATCAGAACGTAAAATGCGAAAAATATACAAGTACACCTGTGAAAATCCGCAGAAAACATTCAGGGATTTTTTCCAATATAATATAGAATATCTCGCATGTGGATTTTATGCCGCCAAAATCAAAGGCCTCGCTTTTACTGATGAAATTTCAATATTTGTTAAAACAATTGATGATATTCGAAACGCATTAAGACGTAATTGGATTGATATTGAGCCTAACTCTGAATTCGGCAATCTCACTATAATTGAAACACAAGAATCTGGTGTTTGGTTTAATACAATAATTAAACTTGAAAATCCAATTGTAGATGATATCGAATTATATCTCGAAATGATGAATGATATTCCCAGAGGTCCAAAAGTAGCTGATAAACTTAGAGAGCTTATATTAAAATATGGATGACCAAATATTAAAACAACTAATTGAATTAGCCGCCGCCTTCAATAAGATCGGTCCCAAACCAGTTATTTGTGGAGGCCTCGGAATTTATCTGGCGTTATTGGATAAGCAGAGTGAACTTCCTTTGAGAACAACTTATGATATTGATTTAATGCTTATACAACGGCAAATATTGGAAGATACACAACGTCAGGCTATAGCTGAAATAATTACTGGTGACTTACAATACAGAGTATGTGAAGATGGTAAGTATTATCAGTTTGAGAAAGAAAATCAGGAACTTGATATCCTTACCCCTGAAAACAACTTTATTGAATCCGATGGTTTCAGAGCGAAAATAGTAAAATCAAGATTACATGGATATATCACATTTGAGGCAAAATATATTGAAGAAGATTTGAAAATAATATCCCTTTCCAAACTTCAGAAAAGAAATGAAAAAGAAGAAAATATTGAAGTATTCGTTCCTTCATTTACAAATCTTATGATTCTCAAACTATTTGCTTTTAGGGACAGGAATTCAGGTCCAAGACAAAATGACAATAAAGCAAGAGCTCATGCTTTCGATATATATAATCTCATAACATTAACAAGCTATCAGGATTATAAAGAAGGTTTAGAATTTATCGAACGCCATAAAAGTTCAGAAATAATTAATGAAGCCCAAGAACTTGTAAGAAAGAACTTTTCCACAATTGATAGCTCTGGTTGGATAAGAGTTCTTGAAAACACAACAACCTTTTATCCAGATATTAATATGATCCAAAAACGAGACAAAATAGAAAACGCACAGGCAAGATTAACTAAATGGTTTCTGTCCTGATTTGTCTTATCTTCTGAGGTTGCGTCTTCCACCTGGCTCCGTTTTGTAATTTTTATGCAACGGTTTAGAGCGAGAATGTGATGGTTTTACAACGACTACTGGTGGTCGCGGCGGTGAAGAGCTAATCACATATACTGGTTTTGGGGGTGGTGGAGGCGGGAAATTGGTTACTACTACGCCGTTGTAACGTCTATGTCTATTATGATAATGAGCATCAACTATAACACAGCCGGAAAACATTAATGCTATGAGCATTACCAAAACTATTGAAATTAAGCGTTTCATTGTAAATACTCCTTAACTTACCTTTATCATAGTTGTTTGTATCCATTTTTCTACTAATTAAAGGCATGCAAGGCAAGAAAAGTAACGATATTTGTTCCAACAGATTTGTATTAAAATCAAATAATATAAACATACTCTTCAGGAATGAATCTATAAAAAATGATTCTTTACAAAAGAAACAAAATCCTCAAAATCTTTTTGAATATTACGGAATTGGTGAAACTATACTGATATTATCGAAATATAAATCAGTTCCTATAAGATCGCCATATTCGGAAACAATTTCGAAACGATCAATCTCGTGCCAATTGAAAGCCCCGATTGGATCATACCATTGACCGTCGTCAAATGAACCATGTTCCATGAAACTGTTCAAAGGAATTTGAACGTGGTGCCAGTTTCCATCCCATGTGGTTATGGTATTATCAATTTTATATCTGATACGCCATGGATGGTCATTCGGATAATCTGTTTTTGTATCAACAAATCGTAAATCGAATTTCGTGACCGGGTCATCAGAACGAACGTAGAAATCGATTGCATAATTGTTGGCTGCGAGCCATGAAAGGTCCTTAATCGGGATAAAACGTAATGTGATTTTACCATATTGGTCAACACCGGTAAAATGAATGCAGTAATCATCAGAAGCGGGACTATTATCTGAATAATAATTCACCTGCCCTGCTCCAAGTGTGCTTGATTCTATGATATTCTGTCCGATATAATCATCATATATATTGAAAGCAGTAGTATCTGTCCAGAGGTAAAATTCTGATTGATACGGAATTTTAAATCCAAGAAAACCAAGAAGTGTTTCATTCAAATCATAATTGTAAAGTTCATAAGTATCTTTCTCAAAAATACCAAAACATCCCTTGTATTCAGAAGCTGCCCATGATATTTTATAAATATCAAAAAACATTCTTACCCATAAATGCCACATGTCACGGTATGAATTTTTAACATTTTCTCGATACACACCAAACTCACCGCAGAAAACGGGGTAATGACTTTGTTCCTTGAAATATGCAATATTATTTATCAATGAGAATATTTCCAGAGGATTTCCATCGCTATCATAAACTCCATAAGCACTCTCTATCCACGTACCCTGCAGGTCCTCCGGTAATTCTGGCATGTTATTACAAGAATACGGAAAAGGTATATCTGATAGTGACTCTAATGAAGGATCCGTCGAATCCACTCCCTGATGAGTGAAAATGAAAGGATCATAAAAATGGAAAGTTATAATGAGGTTATCATCGGTAAACGGGAGCATATCTTCGAGATTGCTGTGACTATTCCCATTGGCAGGACCAACTAATATGGTATGAGTTGTATCTATCGCACGAATTGCATCAATAACATTGTTCTGGATAATGTTCCAATTTTGGTTAGAAATACCAAGCGGCGCGTTTAGAATTTCATAGTAAAGATAAGTCGAACGGTTTTTATAATGATTAGCCATTTGCGCCCATACCGGGATGAGAATATTACCAATCGTAATAGGTGTATCGGTTTGAGGATCAAGAGAATCATTTTCGAGAATAAGGTTCAATTCAAGCTCCTCTGCCCAATCGAAAACCTGATCAAGAAAAGTGTACAGCAGCGGCTCGATAATATAATCCGGCGAGCCGCTTGTCATAGCATGTAAATTAATAGGAAGACGTACTACATCGCAACCCAGACTCTTAATATCAATCAGGTCCTGTTTTGTATATTTAGTAAACTGAACTTGCCCAACGCTCGGACTTTGAAACCATCCTGTAATATTTACGCCGTGCTTGAATGGAGTATCAAGCGCGAATGCAGAATTGATTGTAATTAATAGAAAGAAAACAACTCTTTTCATCTTCTTCATCCTTTATATATTGCCTTAAAAATATATTATACCATATTATATAATTATAAAGGGAAAAAAACAAAAAACGTTATAATCCTTTGATAAACAAAAAGTTATAATATCACATGTATTATCGTTTTTTTCAGACTCTTGTCGTTTATGAAAATATGAATCATTCTGTTTGATTAATATGTAGTTAATTCTATATTATCTATCCAGACGCAATCCTGTCCTTGTGTTAAAGATTCATCCTTAGTATAAACCCATTTAAAATTATGTGTCCCAGGAGTAATTTCAAAACCAACTTTTTCCCAATCCATCTGGCCGGACCACATCCCTGCTGCTACATCATCAATATAAAATAACAAACTGTCATAATCTAATTCACAAGACACTTTAAAGCAAAAACTTATCTTTTGTAAAGTAGTATTAATATTTGCTTGTAATATTGATATTTGATTACCTGAGATATCACCGGACTTTACACAATAATTTCCGGAACATGGATTGGAATCTATATTCCATGGTGCATCTCCAGAACTTGTAAACGGCTCCTGAATACTACCGCTTTCGAAATCTTCGTTAAATCCTGCATAAGGATTCGGAATTGGATTTTCAGGATATCGTTTATTATATTCATTGATAAAAGTCACTTCATCATTTACGTCAACTATTCCATCAGGCAAACCGAAACCTTTTTCACTCGCAATGTCACTTCTAAATATACCTGCTTTTCCTAAATTCTCCAATAAAAGAGAGTAATCATTCATATCTATTTTATTATCTTCATTTATATCTAAAAGTTCTTTGTTTGTTGAAAGTTCAAAGAAAGCATAAGATATATTCGGCCTTTGGTTGTTTAATTGTTCTAAAGGTAATTGCCTCCCATTCTTTTCAATAATTTTTCTAATGTCCCAGAGGGGATAGATAAGGTTAGGTTCATTCGAATCGGATGAAATCTGCTGTAAGGTTAAAGGCTTTCCATTAAAGCAATTATTTAACGCAACAGAATTAGTATCATCGAAAAGCCAGAATTTCAGGCTGTTTTCCGATGCGGTATCAAAACCAGGATTACTTGTAGAATAAATACTCAATTCAAGCAAAATCAGATCATTAGGATCGTTTGTATCTATGAAGTCAGGTCTTGCATCTTTATATAATTCATAAAATCCTTTAATTTCTCCATTTGATTTTTTATTGGGAATTAACGAAACAATCTTAGATGCTTTTATTGTACCAGGAATGTTAGAATATAAAACATCATTAGAATCGAGCGTTGCGAGATTTCCTGCTTTTTCCATATATGTTACAATCCCCTGGTTGTTATGAGGATTGTTTGGATCTGTTTGTAATGATTTTACAAAATTCTGAATTAAGAGAGTGTCTGGCTCATTAGAATCAAAAGCTATTGGTATTAAATTCGGATCAGGAAGTGTCTTGAAACTAAGAGTGTTTCCAGTAGCCTGACCGGCGGAACTCATTACCTCTGCATAAAACCAATAATTTGTATCAGGCTCTAATCCTGATATTGTAAGCGATGATTTTTGACCTTCTGTAGTTGAAGACCAGGTAGTTGTTTCCATTTGATCATCACTGCTCCAGTAGGTAAATCTAGTATCAGCCTGAGTCACAATTGAAGAATCACCATCATCAAGAAGAAGTAATTCAAGTTCGCTGCTTTGGTATGTAATATTCTGCGCAGGAAGTGTTGAAACAGAAGGAAAAGTCAGCTGGGCATCAGTCCAGAATGTTTCAATATCTCCATATGCTAATCCGGTAGCATTGCTTATTTTGCTCATTACATCATATTGAGTATTGGGATATAATCCTGTCACATTTTGCTGGATAACTCCTTCACCCGCATCCATAATATCTTCCAGCCATATCCATGTATCAGAGACATGAGGTTTATAACCAATATTTACCTCCCATGATTCGATACCTTCAGGATTACCATCATCCAGTATTTCAACTTGTAATGTCGCATTTGTTCCGGAGACATTTATCGGGGGTAATGTATCTATTGTCGCCACGACAATATCCTCACCACCTCAACCATATGTATTGGAAACTGTTATAGAAATAAATAACAGAACAAATGTACAAAACAAAGCAATGCATCGTAGTTTATGCGATATCATATATGTTCCATTAATACCATGTTGGCAGGAAACTCTATATTAATCGTCCGTGAAACACCCATTCTCCATTATGAATCAATCATATTTTAATCAATTAGAGGGGTAATTGTCAAGTATAAAATGCCCTATAAGTTGTAACACAACTCCAGGTAACCATTATTTCTTTGTCACTTTTATATATATTAGGTACAGTTGTTATTACTTTTAAAACTGAAAACAATACCCCCAGCTATAGCGGTAAATGGAGCAACAGTTACCAATCCGAAACTGCCAACAAGCGTATTAAGAATCTCGGCAGCTACATAATTTAGATTCGCCATGCTTCTCAGCGGCATAGTCTGTGATATAAAAAGCATTAACATACACATATAGCTGCCGGAATATGCCAATAAAAGAGTTGTTGTCATAGTCCCGATTACTGAACGTCCGACGCGCAGGCCGGAGCGAATGTGCTCTATCCTGTTAATATCAGGTTTTTTATGTTTTATCTCGTCCATAGAAGCCGAAATATCCATTGCCAAATCCATTACCGCACCTGATGAGGCCAAAAAAATACCGGCGATGAAAATCTTCGTAAGATTCAGATCATAAAAGCCCGCATATAATAAAGTTTCCGCGAAAGGACGAACTGCGCCATGAATTTTAAATCCTTTCGTGAAAATTTGCGCCAAAACACATGTTAAAATTAATCCCGCGAAAGCCCCGATAAATGTCACCAGCCCTTTTCTTGTAAGCCCTCCAACAAGAAAACTTATCGCTGCTGCCAAACAGGCAACAACTACGACTGCCAATAAAATAGGATCATAACCTTTAAGAAATAAAGGTAACATAATTTTCCATATCATCATTGCAGAAAAAATAAAAGAGAGCATTGCTTTTAATCCGGTCCAGCCAGCAACGAGCAAAAGTAAAACCGCAAACATAGCAAGAAGTAAAAGTTCCAAATTAATTCTGTATTTTCCTCTTGCCGCACCCCAGAAAGGTTTTCCATCAACAAC
>JAFGPS010000110.1 GCA_016936075.1 Sedimentisphaerales bacterium
ATGGAAGGAAAGCCCCGTGTAATTGGTTTCCTGATTGAAAAAGAACTCAAGTTTCTCGGTGAAACCCTGAGCAATCCGGGCAGACCTTTCGTTTCGATTTTAGGCGGTGCAAAAGTGTCCGACAAAATCGGTGTCATTGAAAATCTTATCGGTAAGGTTGACCGCATTATTATTGGCGGTGCAATGGCATATACTTTCCTTAAAGGTAATGGAAAAACCATCGGAAAGAGCTTATGCGAAGATGATTTTATCGATAAGGGCCAACAGCTTCTGAAACAGGCTGCTGACGCAGATTGCGAAGTTGTATTACCTGTTGACCATCATATTGTCCGTGAATTGGCTCCCGGTGTTCCGTACAAAATAGCAGTAGGCGATATTGACCCTGGTTTCCAGGCAGTAGATATTGGACCGATTGCAGCTCAGACGTATGCAGAGAAAATCAAAGACGCAAAAACCATCGTCTGGAACGGACCGATGGGCGTTTTTGAAATTCCGCCTTTCGATACAGGTACAAAAGCAGTCGCAATGGCGGTTGCCGAAGCCACTGACAATGGTGCAATAAGCATCATAGGAGGCGGAGACAGCGCAAGCGCGGTAAATCAGCTTGGACTGGAAGACAGGATTAGTCATATTTCAACTGGCGGCGGTGCTTCTCTGGAATTTCTCGAAGGCAAAGCATTTAAATGCCTTGAAATACTCGACGAAAAATAATTTTACTATCAGACACAAGACCTAAGACGCCAGACTTTAGACTTCTTTATTTTCTTAAGTCTGTAGTCTTAGGTCTGTAGTCTGTTGTCTGTAGTCTGTTGTCTTTTTTTACTACTACTACTATGCGTTTACCAAAAACTGGCACAATTGAAATTGCACCTTCGATACTGGCTTCTGATTTCGCGAAACTCGGCCAGGAAATTGCTGAAGTAGAAGCGGCCGGTGCAAAAATCTTGCATTTAGATGTAATGGACGGACATTTTGTACCTAATCTTACAATAGGCCCGCCGTTGGTAAACAGTATCCGAAAAACAACTAAAATGGTTTTCGATGCTCATTTGATGATAAGTGAGCCTGAAAAGTATATCGAGAGTTTTGTAAAAGCGGGCGTAGATAATATCACTTTTCATATTGAAGTCACTGATGACCCGATTGCTATTGTGGACAAATTACACGATATGGATTGTTCCGCAGGCATTTGCCTAAATCCGGAAACTCCCGTTGAAGCAATCGAACCTGTAATAAAATATTTCGATATGGTTCTCGTAATGACGGTCCATCCCGGCTTCGGCGGGCAGAAATTCATCCCGGAAGCAGCGAAAAAAATCAGAAAAATCAGAAAAATCGCCGGCCCCGACATACGAGTCGAAGTTGACGGCGGCATAGACAAAAACACCGCTCCGACCGTAGTTTCCTACGGTGCAGACACGCTTGTGGCAGGCAATGCGATTTTCGGCCAAAGCGACCGAAAAGCCGCGATTGACGCTATCCTACACGCAATAAAAACTACTCTATAGATTCCTGCAATATATACACACCATCATTTTCCCAAGAAAAGTTTCAATTATTTCCTATTGACCTATTAAGAAAAAACGATATTTTATAACCAGAAGTAATCAGATGTATAATTATTGATATACCTTGTGGGATAGGATAGATTATGAAAAAAGTTATCGCCTTATGGGGTTGCTCAAATGTTGGCAAGAGTAGCACAATCAAACAAGTGTGTGAATTACTGCTTGCAAAATATCCAAAAACTAAAAAAGAGCATGGTATTTTCCGTGTTGATATTAGAGTAGTTCTTATTATTAATGGAGTTAAAGTAGGAATAGAAAGCCAAGGAGACCCTGGTAGTAGGTTGTCAGAAAGCCTTTCTTTATTTGCAAAGATGGGTTGCAAAGTAATTGTCTGTGCTACGAGAACTAAGGGACAAACCGTTGATGCAGTTAACAAACTTAAACCAAATTATGAGGTAATCTGGAGAGAACAGATAGCAACAAAGTCTGCGAATTGGGAGTCTAACAATCTTGAAATGGCGAAATGGATAGTCAAAAAAGTAGAAAATATAATACAGGCATAGTAAATGCTATATTCCCTGTTTTATATAGACTGTATAGTTAATAATATCTACAGAATATTTATGAATAATATACAAAAAATTAATGCAGATAAATTATCGAAACTTGATGTTGTGATGAAAGATATTGCTGCTTGTCAGTTGTGTTGCGGAGTCGATACCACCATACCTGAGAAGCGAAGATTGAGGAATCTTATTGCTGAAAAGCCGTCTGCTCCTCGTTATGGAGAAATACCTTCTCATTACACAGACTGGGCTACTCGCCTAAATGCGAAAATAGTTATATTAATGAAAGATTGGGGTTTGGCATCTCATGCACTTGAACTCAGAACATATTTTGAAGGGCTTATTGCAAATAAATCACTCAATCGCGAGCAGGCTTGGCTTGAAACCATACAGAATCGTCCAAAGCCGAGCCCAACTCACAAAAAAATTAAGAAATATCTGAAAATTTCTGCTGTGGCAGAGGGCTTGTTCCTTCCTCCAGATTTTTTAAATCACATTTTTTTTACCAATGCCGTTTTATGTTTTCGGTGTAGGGGGAAACCTAATGCCACAGACAACATTGATTTGAAAAAATCACTCGATAACTGCTGTGGGAAGCGAAAATATTTGCGCCAGCAACTAAAGATCGTCAATCCTGCCATCGTAGTTGCGCTTGGACAAGGAGCTTGGCAGGGTCTCGATCAGAGTGGAACAATTATTTCAAGCTCGTCTCAAAAATATTTAGTGATCGATTATCCAGATGGATTACATTTATGCGTTGTACGTGCACCCCATCCGACAAAGTGGGGGAAAGGTATTTCGGACACAACTAAGATTAACGAATATCGAATAATCTGGAAAGCACTATCACATATTCTCGGGCTCTCATCTGAAAAACTGGTTGAAACTTGTTTTCCGACTTCGATCAATAAGGTTTTAGTGAATCAGGCGAAGAATAAAAACATAAACTTTAATCAGAAGAGGTTGTCATCACTGCAACAGATTGATTCCACCACGATTGTTCCTGTTTTGAACTCGGTTACAGATGATATTCCGTCGTTTAGAGTTGGGGAAGAGCCGATAATGATGTATAGCCATCGTCATTGCAATAACAAAATTTCGAAGACGGACTGGTTGGGTTGCAGAATTTCCGGTCAAAAAAAAGATGGTCTAACGTCTCGGCACCGCTTCAACCTTGCGATTGCAGTCGCGTACCCTGAACCCAGGACCGTTGCTCTCCTTGCAGAACAAGCAAATGTTCCGAACGGGAACTTTGCGGATTATTTAGATCCTTTATGCGAAAAAGGAATGCTTCGAAAGATTGCTGGTCGCGGGTACGTCCTTACTTCCCCGCCGCCACTGGAAGTGCTTAAGGAGGCATCATCCTTGAACATCGGTGACTCTCCGAACCGTCGGAGTTCTGGCTATTGAAAATAGCTGTGAAATAAAGGTATAATTAAATTATTCAGATTGCTCTTTTGGATTTCTTGATTTTTTAATGCATGACTAAAACAAATATCATTAAAACCATAAAAACTCTTTTGTTTGAGTTGAAAAATGACAGAATCTTAAAAATCAAGTCTGCTTATTTGTTTGGTTCGGTTGTTAAGGGGAAGAATAACAAATATAGCGATATAGATTTGGCGATTATTTCCGATTCATTCACTGGCTGCCGCTACGATGACAGGGTAAAATTGAATCCTTATATTTTGAAAATAAATACCAGCCTTGAAGTACATCCCTTTACTACTAAGGAATTTAAAGTTGATAATCCTTTCGCCAAAGAAATAATGGAAAATGGTGAAAGAATTTTATAAATAAGCTGATAACAGAATACAGTACACAGAATATTTAGACAATATTACAGGATTACAATGATAAATTAATCATGTTTTTCCTGTTATGCCTTGTGGGCAAATGCTTTTGTAGCTTGCTGGGGGCTATGGGAACAAAAAGAGAAGCCGGATAGAGATAATCTTCACCTGATTCGTCAATAACTCGAATCATACCATGAGACTCGGAATCTGGGTCCGAAACACAAAGATATATTTTGCGTACTTCCAGAGATGCTGGATAATTATTGTTATCCAGGCAAAGCACATATCTTTCATTGTGTAATTCTTTGAGCATTTTTTAATATTTTATCAAACTTTTATAAAAAAACAGTATAAATCTGTGTCAATCAGTACTACTATCCGAAAACTCTTTGTATTTTATGCGTGAATATCAATTGTGATGTATGTAACATATTGTTATATAATATCTTATGTTTGTAATTTCAATGTAAGAACTTTTAAAAGAATTAGTGTTTATTCGTGGTTCTGGTTTACTGTTTAAATGGATTCCCGCCTGCGGGCTTGTTGCTAAAGTCGGTTAGTTAATGTATAATTATATCCTGAAAATTAAAGTATTTTAGGAGGATTAATTTTGCA
>JAFGPS010000111.1 GCA_016936075.1 Sedimentisphaerales bacterium
CTGATTGAAATCAAAATTAATGTACCTGCAATCTGTCCGGCATTTTCTCCGAATGTTATTTTGGAGACAGCAAAAGGCCACGACCAGATATTTGCAGATTTCTCGATAAGCAGGGGCCTCCCAATCAGCAGATAACTCCAGCCATCAACACACAGGACAACCGCCGTAATATTTATTATTCCTCCGACAATACCGTGCAAAAAGATCAGCATCCGCAGAACTGCCGGTGTTCGTATTTTCCATGACCGGGAAATATATGGGACAAATGGTTCCGGTTGTTTTAGATTAGAAGTCACTTCAGCGGCCCATATCCTCTGTGTCTTCAGCAGGGAACGGAACGGCCGAACCGAAAAGAAATAAACAGGTATCAATATTATGATCACAAAAAAAGCAACCCCGTTAAATCTAAGGCTTTTATTAATCTCCTGCGTTTGGGCCTGACCTGCATCGCTGCCAGATTGTTCGTGAGATTTATTAACCTGATTTTCAGCCATTGCACGAAAGCAGTTAATGCAATCGTTTTCGAGGTTAACCGCTGTGGCAGGTTTGATATCTCTCATTTTAGCGGTTTTTAAAACCTGTGTCACTGATGGTATCGATTCCGACTTATACGGCTGAAGAGGTATGATTATATCTATTGCAAAGAATACAAACATCAATCCATTGATAATTAACATCAAAAGAGTCCATCTCGCCATATTTCCCATAATCCAGAAACGCCAGTTCCAGTGCGGATTATCCTTCCTGATAATTTCCGCGGCAATCATTATAATGAACAAAGAACATACTAAGCTCGATACAAGAAATCCCAAAATCCCAAACATTCCTGTACAAATATAAACAGCAAAAAATACGAGGAACAGTTCTGTTACGAACCTCAATCGCCTTGTCGATATACTGCCGCTGGTTTTGGTAAGCTGTTCAAGATTGATTTTATCGCCTGCCGTTTTCCAAAAGGAAGCCTCGATTTGTGCCATCCATAAGGAAAGCCTGCTGTTTTTCAACGTTATGTAAATTATAACCAACGGTGATGCTATTATAAGCTTAATCATTTGGGTAACGTTAAAATCCTCTAAAAGACTCTCGATCAAAAACGTGCAGTAGAAAAGACCGCTAAACAAAATCGCATTGAGTACAAGGCTGAAATAGAATCTTGGTTTCAGATCCATATCGATTATTATTCCACGCTCGCTTTTGTATATTCGCCAGATGATTCTATAGAAACCGGTACCGACTTGCAGAATCGAATCTTGACGCTGCTCATTTCCATTACAGACCGGGTCGGTATCGCTTCTGAGTGCAAGCTTTCTATCTACGCACCAGTGGCGAATTAGGCCCGTAATCTTCCCAAAATCAGCATCTGTTAATGCACTGCCCATACTCTAATCCAGTCCCTCAATTGACATAAATCGAATCGAACATACTCAACAAATCGGATTATAACATATCCGGCTGGGTATTATAAGCTGAACTTCTGGTTTTCTGTTAACTCTTTATGAATACCGAACTTGGATTTATTTTTCATTCTCTTTATACGAGGCGGAAAAACAGAAAAATAGAAAATTAAATCCGCTGGAGTACCTTTGTGATAAAGCCGCCTGTATGAATGGCCGATACAGGAATGATGCCGCAGGGTGCGGATGCCGAAGGGCGTCGCGGACCTGTGCGGCTTGCATAAAAGCAGGGGGGCTTTGTTGGTCCTGCGGAAAATCATTAACGAACAGTAATAGCGGAAATATTAATGCCCATAGCGCAAAACATATTGTTTCAGTTCATATTCATAATGAACGCCTGTATCCGGGTGAAACAGCTATTTACCCGCTTATCAGCAATATACGAAACTATTTCTCATTATATCAACAAATGTGTAAAATCTATAGTCATTGCACCTGCAATCAATTTAGTGTATTTCCTTTATAGGTTGAAAGTCAAGTTCCTTAGCACGGGAACAACCGCAGTTTGCATTAGCCGGTACATATTAAAGATCAATCCCTCAGAGTATGATGCAACAATTACCGGCTCCTGCAACTGCAATGCACGCAAACTGATTACAGCCACAGGCCGCGAATTACGAGGCACGAGTGATGAAGGACGAGGGACGATAAATTTTCCGCAAACCTGCGAAGTCGAAGATCCGGCGAAGACGGGCTCGCAAAGAGGAAATCAGATCAGTGCAAATCAGAGAAATCAGGGGTTTAAAACATCTTGTACATCCGGTAAATCCTGTCAAAAAAGTAATCAGAAAATACAATTAAAAACGATTTTATTTAGACAGGATAACATGATAAACAGGAAACAACTATCTTTGTAAATCCAGTTAATCCCGTCATAAAACAAAATAAGTCACGCAAGTAAACGCCGCCAACCAAACAACGGAAGACAGTCAACCAAACAACGGTACGCGCCGAGTCAAACGCCGACACACCGCCAACCAAACAACGACATTTTTTTAACTAAACATGTTTATCGCGTCGTAGTGCAACAAAGACGGAAGATACAAATACATGCCATTTTAACGGACTATATTAGACACTGATTCACACTGATGAACACTGATTAGCTACGAGTCACGAGCCACGAGAGACGAACGACGAATATTCTCCCGCAGAGCCGCAGAGCACGCAAAGAAAATTGAAGATTTTGAAGAATTTAAGAAGTTTTAGTAACCCCTATCCATTTATTAGTTGTAGTGCTAATGTCTTTAGATTCTAATAATTCATTTGTCCAACCATCAATAAAAGATATATCCGACGAATCTGGCAACTGGCTTTTTGAAAGGTATTTTATTTTGATTCTGCTTGGTAACGCAGCAGCTTCGCCCACAAATACAGCTTCTCTGCGAGTTAAAGAGGAGAGTATTCTTGTCAAACCCGACAAGCTATCCGGTAAAAATCTACCTACATGTTCTTGGTCTTGAGAATTAGTAAGTCGCAAAACTATCCAAGAGTTACATTGTGATAATACGGTGCTTTCAACATCAGATGGCCTCTGAGAGATAAGCATTAATCCTATCCCATATTTCCTGCCTTCCTTTGCAATTCTTCTTATTGATTCTTGTGCTTCCTTATATTGGGCTTCTCCATGATTTGGGACATATCTATGCGCTTCTTCACAGGCTATTAAAACCGGATCTTTTCTTCTCTCTTCCGGTGTCTGCCACAATTTATATTGGAACAATAATCTTGATATAAGGGCTGTAAGAGGGCCAGAGATTTCGTTTGGAAGACCTGAAATATCAATAATTCGTATTCCTTTATCCTGTCCTTCATTTTTTCCAACAAATTGAGTCAAAATGGTTTCTATGGTAGGTGAACTTCCATCAAATTCATCCATTATAAAATTAAGTTGCGGATTCGACCTCAACACCCTTAGCTTTCTTAGAACAGACTCTATTGTCTTCCTGTCAGTCATAGACAAGTTATTTTGCGTATTTTTTTTTCTACCTTGTACTTTATCTATATGTTTTATTATTTCTTCCAGTTTGAATGGGATAGGTTTATCTCTGTCAAAATTAGACCTATCATCTTCCTTCTTGCCCTCCATTAAATCTGCAATTTGCTCTCCGTTTGGATCATCCATAGATTTAACTATACCTGCTTCAACCATACGTGCATAAGAAAGAGCTTCATAAACGATATTGTTTTGAGATGTTGCCTCATGTTCTGTTTTACCTATTACCATGGCTCGAAACTCATCACCGGACATCAACCAATATGGCAATTTCAAGTTAAAAAAAGTTTCGCCGCTTGCTGATGCTTCCGAATAAGCGCGATAAACAATAGCTTTGTCTTTGAAAGCCTTAGCATATTCACCATGCGGATCGATAAGGATTATTCTGGGCGATAACGATTTATCTTTCTCAAATTTATATTCAAGAATAGCGTGTAAAATAGCTGCGACTGTTGCGGATTTACCAGCTCCTGTTGATCCTAATATAGCGCAATGATTTCCAAACAGTTTATCTATGTTAGCTCGACATACTGCTTTATTTGAACCAATATAAGTTCCAATTGGAATCATTGGGTCGAATGTGCTTTCGGCCTTCTTTTCAGCGGCCAGATATATCTTTTCCAATTCTTCTCGGGTTGTTAAATAGGCATATTGCAGGGGAAGAGGATATGTTTCTACTCCACGATTAAAATCTAATTCACTGCTTGCTTCGCTCCAAATAGCTTCTCCGAAAAGATCGGCTTCAAGAATGCGAGAATCATCTGAAGGCGTTATTTTTGCATTTTCCAGCAAGTCAGCTTCCGAACTCATTCTTAACATTTTTACGAAACCAAATATTATTCTTCTACCAAAATGAATTTTTATGACACTTGCCATCTGGCCAATAGAATAAACTCTACCTTTAATCGTTCTATTCAAGTTTCCCAGATTGCTGTCTAACTCTATTTTAATAGAGTTACCATTTACTTCGATTATCTTTCCTATCCTCAAGTCTGCATGCTCTTTAAATAAATTCATTAAACTTCCCCTCCTTTCAGAAAGCTAATTAAACCTTTAAATGTCCACCAATCTAATTCATTTCCATCTTTTTTTATGATTTCATCAGACCTGTGATAAATCCCTTCCCTTGTTGCTACAAATATCCTTTTAGACAGTTCCTCATCTTTTAGCCAAGACAATAGTTTTTCGTTTCCTGTAGCATTATCCAAGAATACAATTAACGTTGTTTGATTTCCTGGGCAAATTATCGCTGATTCAATTTCACTGTTTATATGATTGTCTCCAAAGCTATATCCAGAAGTCACAAGAATATTATTATTATTTGAATTCAACCTATCCCTGAATTGCGAAAAAAGAACAGCAAAAGGATCTTTTTGTGTTTCAATATATTTTGTTGCTTGTGGGTATATAAGGACATTCTGCACATCACTATAATATTTTACACCATACCTACTCCTAATTATGCCATCTTCTTTATGGTTATACCAATCAACTGAACCATGAAGCTTGCAGACATTAAATGAATTAGATTCTTTGAATGATATTCCCGGATTCCAGAAACCCATTGCAGTACCTGTAAATCCATCGCATATATTCTGTTTCTCCAGAATTAAAGCGTCTTCAAGAAGTGTATCATAGTTAGTCGTAAAGAATGCTATCGAAGAACGTAAAATGAGATTTGATTTTAATGACAAAAATGCTTTTACAAACTCACGATGACGTTCTATTGTTACAATCGGTTGTTCAATAGTTCCAATTTGTTCAGCTGTCCCGCCTTTTGCTTCAACGTATCCGTATCTCATAATGTCCGCTATATGGCCAACCAGTGTTTTATGTAATTCTAACAAAGCATCTTTTGTATAATCAGTCCCCCCATACTTAACCTTTTTATTCTTTGACCTTTCAGAAAGAGCTACTAAATCTCCAATATGACTTAGCACATGTTCGATATGATGTTTTTCCGGTAAATCCGTCTCTATGGCATTGTAAAGGTCATTAGTGCCTAATTTTGCCTTTACCCTTCTTGTCAAAGGAGCCATTATTGGCAAATTTGATTCATAGCTTATCCCTGCACCAAATAACCAGTTCTGATTTTCACATTCCAAATGTTTATATACTTCTTCAACTATTTCATTAAAAGCATCCATTAGAATCCCTTAAATACTGAATCAATAATTTTATAACTGAATATTTATTATCGTAGCCATTCATAAAACTTCCTTCGATCTATTGGATTATCCATCCATGATTGATCTGGCTCAGGTTCTTTAAGTACATCTTCTACAGTCTTTAACTTAGAAATATAAACAGATCGAGTTTCTCTTTTTTGTGTAATCCATGCAATTTCTTTGCATTTCATAATTTCTATTATCACTTGATTTGTTATTTGGCTGTCACCTAAAACATAATCCATTACTTTTTGATAGTTCCCAGCATGCCATTGTTTCGGAGCATCCTCTCCTTTCATCTGTTTTGTCTGTTTAATATCCATTCCTTCTGCTACAGAGGCAAGGCTAACTGGAAAACCCTTTTGATTAAAAAACTGAAACATTGGATCATATAACTTTAATGCTATTTCAGAAGCAAGTTTTATGTTCTGAGCGTTGTAACCTATCCATTGTAAATCAAAATTTAAACCGTTCCATGCACAAATCATAATACCTTTATCTTGTTGCTCTTTAAGGTAACACAATAAATCATTAGCTTTTTGCCTGGTAATATTCAAATGAGGTTTATTTTGATCATCAACAGAATACCATAATAGTTCTTCGCCTTCATGCAAGACTGTTGAAGCTACTGAAATATGAAAAGGAGCATACTTATTCAAATCTTCTCCATTTTTCAAGTTAAAAATATCAGATATCTCAATATCAAAACTAAGTATATTCTTATCAGACTTCATTTATAATCCCCTTTAAATATTTTAATCCATGTTAACCTGCATTAATCTGTGTCTAATCTTGCATTAAGTTATTAAATATTTCTATGAACTGTTGGAATTCTGAGTCTTCAAACTTTCCTGTACTACCATTTGGTTTAATCCAATTAATATTCTTATCCAGTTCTGTAATATATTTTAATAATCCTCCCTGAGTTCTACATGCACATATGATTATCTTGCAACCTCTGCTTATAATCTTTTCAATTTTCGTCTTTACGTAGGGTAACTCATCTCCATAACTACAGATTCCAATCAGTGTATTCTTATAAATAAACGAAATAGCAAAATCGTGTTCTTTATTCATATAAATCTCTATGTTAAAGAACTCATTAAGAATCCTCTTTATTAAAGTTGTTTTCCATGTGTCACCTTTACCTTTGAAACATATAACTTTCATACTGTTAGCCCCCAATCTTTTTCATAATATCTTTTATCCTTAATTCACCACCTACGGCGAACAAATCCTCGGTGTTCTCTGTGTCTCTGTGGCTTAAAATATAAATCCTTTCAACATTCGATACATTTTAGCGAGTATGACATTCAGGAGAACATATTGCGCAGCCATCCGCTGTAGGATATATCTCTTTAGCTCTTTTTACTGCTCCGTGACAACTCGGAAAATCACCTAAATACTCCCTGTTCTTGGGATCAGGTAAATACCTACAATCGACTTTGTGTACTTCATGATCTCCATTTAATTGAGCTCTCCTATTAACATAATAACTTGCCATTCTAATCCCCTTTTCATTTTTAGCTTTTATTATCTTCTTTGACTCTGCGTCTTAGCGCCTTAGCGGGATAAAATCAAGGCAGACCATCATCACTGGTACGACGTTCACTTTTTGCGGTTTAGCGAGTAATTGGTATAATACTAATCTGGATACATTAATCAAGTAAAAAACACAAAGAAAAAAGTAAAAAAGCTAAAATTATGTGATTATTAGTGGTTTTGCAATGCTGTTTGTATTTAAGTAACGTTATTATTTTGCCGATAAAAGGTCAAACAACGCAGTTATACCCAAGCTAAACAGGGGCAATGAAAGATAATTATAGACGTTAATAATGGGGTGGTATAATGAATATATTTCATCAAACGGACAATCACGTCTCTGAACAAACTGCAAATTATGTTTTCCAGCAGGCAATTAAGTGCGAATGGAAGACTCGCCGTCTTTATATCCTGTTTTCAAAAATGTTTGAAAGCATTCCCAGGGTCTCCACTTTTTGGATTGAATTAGCCAAAGATGAGGAAAATCACGCTAAAACATTGATACAGATACAGGAGTCTATGACAAAACAACAGCTAAATAATAAAGCGGACAAAGAACTTCTGGGAAATATTAGAAAGGTTTTATCGTTTTTTAAAAAGATTTCAACCGATCAGTTCAAAACCTTGGACGATGCCTACGAACTGGCGCATGAACTGGAGTCTTCTGAGATAAATAGTGTATTTAAGATACTGGCTACAAATTTTATTTCAGATGAAACACTAAAAGAAATCACTATTTCTCAGCTTGGAAATCATGTAGAAAAACTCATTAAGTTCAACGAAAACATCGGCAATAGAACATGGCGAAAAGAAGTGATTGCTCACAATCTTGTTTATCAATTGTAGTAAACTAAGGATGAATTTTGTCGCCATTTTCCCCTGTACGCTACACGCTATACGCCTTACTTACCATGTGAATTACAATTTCATTGAGTCTCTTTTGCAGGTGTTTGTTTAGGCTGGCGAGGAAGGTATTGGCGTTGCCTGTTATGATGAGCCTGTTATTATCGAACGAAGAAAGAAGGCTTCCTAACTGGTTCTTTGCCAAGGCAAGGTCTGCCGGTTCTTCGATTGCTCCGGGTGTGGTTATGTTCGTAAATAATATCTGTCTCGAAAGGCTCTCGAGCTTTGCGAATATACAAGCCGGGAGATATTCCGTATCGTCTTTGTAATCGTAGCCGATTATCTCTGCCATCATTTCAATGATATCGAGAATACGTTCTGAGGCATTGAGCCTGCTGGCAATTTCGAATGTGCATAAGAGGACATAAGAAAGCATTTCATCGAGCTTTTTCGTTTGGTCAGTTACACTCAGGCAACAAAGAAGTGCATAACGGATGGCAGAATTAGCATGCTTAATATTTCCTGATTACCAAAGATATTCGAATACTGAGACGATTACATCTTCGCTGGAGGTGCTAAGTCAAAGATCAGCAGATGTTGAAAAACAGCCTATGACTGGACGGAAACGCAAAGATAAAAACAAAAGAAATAATAGATTTATTATGCAAGTATTTTCTTGCAATTTTTCAATCTCTACAATAAATTATAGTGGTAATATGAATTAACTTTGATTTTTACACTATTGGCGAATATATATTGAATTAACACTGACAGCTTTCAGGTTTAGTTACAATAGATTTTAAAATGATGCCTGAAATCTGAATGCTGATAAATAAATACTAAATAGAATGTTTTACAGAAACTATCGATTAACATATTCGACTGTTAACTGGGAGACCTGAAATGCTGATAGGGCTAATTGAAGATGATCATCAACAAGCGAAATGGACAATGGATTTGCTTGAATCTGCGTTTGAAGAGTTGTGTTTTCATCACTTTTCATGCTCGGCGGAGTTAATGTCGGCGTTGCCAGACATGGCGGATATAGGCCTTGATCTCGTGATAGCCGACATGATAATGTTATGGAGTCCGCACGAAGTCAAACCCGACTGGGAGTTTGAACACGGCGGAATTCGATTGGTCGAGGCTATTCGATCAACATCAGGACTTGATGACGTTCCGGTTGTATTCTGGACTATCTATTCTGCAAACCAGATCAACTCTAACGATCTCCCGCATAGATCGATTGTGGTATCAAAGGCTCTGCCGCCAGACCATTTGATACGAGTGATACGCTCCGTCCTGATTGCTACCGGCAAAGTACCTCAGATGCGGACCAATGCCCTGTGGGACATGTCGGATTCTGTCGAGTTTAAGCCTGGTTGCTTCGGTGTGTCCGTGGACTTAAAGAAAGTTTTTGCTGTACTAATGAAGAAAGGGCGACGAGCCCAACAAGAGGATAGATAGATGTCATATATAGCGCCTATAAATTCAATAGACGGAATTGTGAGATATCTAAAAAAAAACTTGCCACCTGACAGTAGAAGAATGATGACAGGCATATTATTCGCTCATCCAGATATTGAATTATCGAAGAAAGAGATATTGCCTCTGCTACCAAGGTACCATGTGAGATCAGATAAATGGTTTCATTTGTTTTTCCCAGGTTATGATATGAAGAATTCAGGTAGTAGTTTCCCAGCAACACCCTATAAATGCGTATATAAAAAAAATCTCCTTTTCTCAGAAGACTACTATAACAAGACACGTCGAGATTTAGAAAATATTTCCAAATGGATATATTCAGGCGGTGTCGATCTGCTACTTGTTGATGCCATTCAAAACCACACCGATCATCCTTTAGATTTAGGTCACTGTATAGACATTAAGCTTCTTGTAGAGCGTGAAGAAGGGAAATTACCTCACCTATCTCTCTTTTTCGAAAGAATTTTTCGATATGCAGAAAAGCACTTTCCTAATAGTCAAACATGGAATTTTAGTGATTCTCAAATACCTAATCTTGTTGGATCGCTTGCCCGAGAAGCGTTGGCAAGCTGTGTTCCTGATAATATTGCTTCTGACGTTAAACGAATTGAAGCCTATGCCGTTCGTGACTTCCGCAGATAAATTGTGAATTGACTTTTTTTATTATACTGGAATTGAAATTGTATCCGGTACATTTTAAATATCCCTTGACATAATCATATGTCATGTATATCTTTTCAGAATGTTATACAGAAGCCATAAGATAATATGTTGGACAATTGGAGAGATTAGCTTATGAATGCATTTATTATTACTCCTTTCGATGTAAGTGGTCAACGTGTTGCTGATTGTGTCAAAATGGCACTTCATACCGTTGGGGTATCTACTTTTTATTTCAGTGGCGGATTTAGCAGTAGCGCTGTTACTGAGTCAATCTTAGAACATATTCGTAAAGCAGATCTGGTATTTTGTGATATCAGCCGCCAGAACGCAAATGTCTTTTATGAATTGGGATTCGCACATGCTCTGCGTAAAGATGTTATTCTTCTTCGCAGCACACAGGCCGATAAGGAGATACCATTAGATCTTCAAGGTTTTCTTTATTTAGTCTACGATTCTTCTAATCTAAGCAGTTTGCGTGATCAGGTACGCTTCTTAGCAATTGACATTGTGAAACGGAAAGGAGGCAACGATGATTGACCGTCCTTTCTGTTTTGTGATCATGCCATTTCAACCAGAGTTGCACTACTTCTACCTCTTTACTCATAGGCATTTAGAAGAAACTCACCACCTCCATGTAGAACGTGGTGATCATGAAGTACTGACAGTACCTCTTATGAAAAAAATCGAAGATCAGATTACCAAGTCTGATATGCTAATTGCTGATGTAACGGGTAACAATCCAAATGTCTTCTATGAATTGGGAATTGCACACAATCAGTCTAAGCCAGTCATCTTAATCACTCAGGAAATCATTGAAGCCGTACCTGTTGACATTAAGCCCTTCGAATTCATAAAGTACTCTCTTTCAGAACACACATCATTTTTTGACAAACTTGATTCAGCTGTTTCCAGCATCCTTACACCTCGCTATACCGATTTATTCTTAGAGGCTTCAGAATTTTTACAAGATTTTAATCGTCATACCGGCATTTCACATCAATCACTTAATGAACAGGAGTTTTCGTCGCGACTTGCGAGTGCCTTAAATGTAGCTGAAATTCCAACGAAAAGTGATAGACTGCTAAGGCTATGCTTTCTTCTGCCGAAGATAATTAAGGACACAAGCGATATACAAATTATGGCCCGTATTACAGAATACACGAAAGCCGAACATAACGTTCAAGAGAATTGAAAGGGTGTCCGGTACATTTTTATTGAGTGACATATACTAACACGGACTACCTAAGGCAGCATCTGAGAAGTAATATTAACAAAACAGAAGTAGTATCGCCTTGGGCGTCCCATAGGGAAAAACAGACAGTTAAAGCTTCATATTCCTGATGAGATGTGAGGCTTTTTTTCTTTCCGTCTTCGCTTTGCTACGCCGTGACAGGCGTGCTTCCCGCCATGGGCGGGTAAACTTAGTGGTGAATTATATTGGAATTGGTGCGTTCCAACGCACCCTTTGGCGCACTCAAAATATGTCTAATCGCCTTGAAAACGCTTGCCAAGATAAATATTCTTGATATATTATATTTCAATAGATGTTGTTGACGGAAAAAGATATTAACGTATTAGGTCGTATACATGAGGAAAGTTACAATAGTCAGTACATGCCATAGAGAAAAGGGGACAATTACTGCAGCTAACTTGTGTCGGATATTAGAACAAATCCAGCCAGAAGTTATTTTCCTCGAAGTATCTCCAGATAACTTTAACTTACTTTACCACTCTGGCACTCCAAAAACACTAGAGCCTAAAGCAGTATTACAATTTGCGAGCAATCGTAATGTTGAGCTAGTCCCTGTCGACCTTTCCATCCATGCTGGAACCGCAAAAGAAAAAGCTGATTACAGATTCAAAGTACTCGACACATATAGTTCTGAACGCAGGAAACAAATCGATATGCGCATAAATGAATGTATGCTAAGAGATGGTTTTGAATATCTGAATGGCGATCAATATTCAAAAGATCTCAATGAACTCGACAACGAAGATTTGAAAGTAATACGAAGACTCAATGACCCTAAGATCACTGAACTTAATGAATGGTGGATTTCTATCAACTCATATCGTGAAGATGAGATGCTTAGAAGAATTTTCGAATACAGTCAGATTAATACCTTTCAAGAAGCTGTATTTCTTATCGGATCGGCTCATCGAGATGCCATCTTTGAAAAAAGTAAAGAACAAAATGATAACTTGCTGCAGTTAGTGAAGTGGCAACACCACACTGGCTAGTAGCTAACATAAAATATAAACACATAGCATAGTGGTGCTCTGAGACATCCTAATGGGCCGCTCGTGATACCTATGTTAGCAAAACAGACATTTATAGCTTCATATTTTTGATGAGATGTGAGGCTTTTTTTGAGCTTAGCCATCCCTTGCGGCTTTGCGATTTTAGCTTTTCTTCCATACGTTGCATGAGTCGTGATTTATAATAATCCGTGCTCATCATCGTTATTCAGTGATTATATTTTATGTCTTTTTGTGGCTATTGTTCCTGCAGGACGAGCTCTATTCTTGGCTGTATTAGCAGGCCTTCTCTTGTAAGAGTATGTTCAATATTATCGAATGCCTTTTTATCGGTTGCTACGACCAGAATCCTGTCGTATCTGGCGGCCAGGTTTTGCTGGATGTTACGAAGATAATCTGATTTGCCGGTCTCTATTTCTATTGCTGTCTTTTGGTCGTCTTTTACTGCAGCTATATCAACACGCCCTGAGCCACGAGGAGCTTCGAGAGTGACTTGGTATCCTTTGTCCCTGAATCGCTGGGCATAAAATTGCTTCCAGTATTCATGTACGATAGAACCGTATTCAGGTATTTCATTAGTTAAGCCAAGATTCTTTTTGGCTTGATCTGAAAGTCTTAATATAAGTTTTCTTGTCCGGCCTGTCTCTATTAACTGGCTTTCAATCCAGCCGTAGCGGAGTAGGGCCTCTTTTGTTCGATGACCTTTCTTATCGCTGAGAGCAAGGCGGCGGTAACGCTGGCGTACTCCATCCAATGGATGAGACAATATATCGAAAAGAAGCTGTAACGCTGGTTTTTCGAGTGTAACATCAAAGAGAATACGCGGGAATCCGTTAAATATTGGTTGTATGGACTTGTTCCAGGGAGAATGTGCTGGTCTCGAAGATATTTCGACGGAATACCTTGCAAGAATCGAGTCGGTGACGGAGCCTTTATTTACATTGATTAACGGGAATTGAAC
>JAFGPS010000112.1 GCA_016936075.1 Sedimentisphaerales bacterium
AAGGATTCTTAAACTATTTTTGAAAAATAATAGGCATTTAAAGGACCAAATAAAGAAGAAATAGAGAGGATATATGTGATGAAAAATTTAGTTCTAATTCTTTTATTATGTTCAGCATTATGTTTAGTCGCTTCTCCAGTAAAAGCTAATATTTATAATTATGATTATTCATTAGCCGCTGATAACACTTTAACAACCTCTAATAGCTGGGCAATCGTCGATACATTCGATTCCGAACCACCTACTGGATGGACCTACACCGGCAACGGTACAATAAGAGAAGGCTCAAAAGAAGGACGCTATGCTGCTCCATATAATGATTTAATTATGCCAGAAGCAGACATAACGAAGTATTTTGCAGTACCTGAAGATATTGCAGATGGTGCTACAGTAGATGACCTTACAGCAGATGTATCATTCGGTGGAAACGAATATAATTATCTTGGTCTGTTCTGGGGCTCTGGGGATTTATATAACTCGATAGAATTCTACAATGGTGAAATGCTTGTAGCTTCATATACGGGAAATCAAATATTTGATCCGGCAAACGGTGATCAATTATCTTCATCAACCAATAAATATGTTAATTTTTACCTAACTCAGAATTTTAATATGGTAAGATTCATAAGCGAAGGCTATGCTTTTGAATTCGATAATCTTGCTGTCGGAACAACGTATAATACTCCTGTTCCAGGTGCTGTACTTCTTGGCCTAATCGGTTTAGGTTTTGCAGGACGTAAGTTACGCAAATACGCATAACAAAGCAGAATTCATAAATTCAGAACAGAAATAGAATACTTTATCTGATTACAATTCGGATTGTGAATTGCCGTATTACTATTGCAAGTTACTTCAATTCGTCGTAATCTTCATTTAGTTCATCTTCAGATAATTCAGGTGCATCCTGAATCTCTTTTATGATTTGCATTGCCTGTTCGGCGTATTGTTCAGGAACAAGCACCCGCGGCACCATACCGTCAATACAATAAACGCCCTGCAGGTTCTCATTGTCTATTTGAACAGGGATTCCGGCCTCTTCAAGATTTGCTCTCATAAGATAGGCAAATGTTATATCACTTGCCACATACACTTCTACATATTTATCCATTCTTCCTCCTTTTTATAATTTCCTTATAACCAGCTTAACAGGAGAATAATCCATATTATAAAGCCCAAATAATAAAATATACAACACAAAATTGGCTTTGTTTTCACAAATAAAAGTCCATTCGTTACAATTTGAATCGTTCTCAAAGCTGTAATTGTTCCGTTATTAATAAAACTTGTGTTCGAATATATCATACTAAAACCTTCTATGGTTCCTCCCTTAATATTTTTCAGTACTATTTTATACCCTCTTATGTCAAGTTGAAAGCTCTTATACTCATACTTATCGAAGGACAACTTTTTTATTTTACTTCTACTGATGCGTTGGAGTCGAAGGGATTTGTTCTTATTGCAAGTGAGAACAGGTACGGATAATCATTTTTTAAATGTTCCATGTGCGCAAGCCATTCCCGAACGAGCAGGCTATAAGCCCGTTTAATATCGCCGCTTAGATGACGGAAATCGGTTTCTGGTAAGTCCGTTACTGATTCTCTATATGACAATTCTTCAGCTAAATGAAACACTGCCCATAGAAGCTCGGTAAATTCCTCATGTTCGAGCAAATTTGGATTTTCCAACAGCCGCAATAAAAACGCTCTCTTTTCGACAACAAAAGCTTGAAGGCCCTGTAAATCCCCCGTCTGGCAATCAATTTTATAGTCGTGCTTTTTTAAAATAACCTCCATCTGGTCAAAATGCTCCGGCGACCAGCTGCTATCAACTATAAGATGTTTTGAAAGAGTTTCAGATTCTGTATCGAATTGCGAGAAGAATTTCAATAGAAGTGTTCCGGCTTCACTGAAAAATGCACCTATTACCATATTGAGCTTCTTAATCATTGCCTGTTTTGCTCTTTCATTGAGAATATGATGTATAATCAAAGTTACGAGCAAAACTTCAAGAAAGACAAAAGCGATATCACCTATCAGGTAGATGATAATATGGTGCATGTCCCTGAAAATTGCATAGTGAAGTGAATAGAACAAGATAGATAATAGAATTAGCAACAAGCCGAATAGAACTCGCTGAGTTAAATTGCTTTTCTTCATAATAGCCCCTGTTGATATATCAAAACATCCTTTTCGATAAACTCGAACATAACGAATTGATGTCGTGACTACAACAAAATTAAAAAATTACATTCATAAAATTCTGAACCGATTGCACAGTAGTCCAGGCCGGTGTAAAGCCTTTGAAATTATTAGAATGTCCAATCGCTTCTTTCAATTTAAACTTGTACTGACTTAGGTGATGAAAATATTCTTTTTCCTCGTAGTAATTAGCCAAATATTCCTGTTCGCTCTGGCCGGGAGTAGGTATAAATAATACATTCTTTTTGTTCAACTCAGCAAGTTCCATAACAGTAGTATAACCGGACCTGCTTATAATAAACTTTGCGCGGTTCATCATTTCTTCCTGCTGCTGAGAATTTAAAAAGCTAAACACCTGGATATCATCGTGGCTGTCCGTTTCAGTACTATCTGGATTACCACCCGCAATAACAATTTTGCCTTTGAGCTGGTCAAGCTGCAACATTATCTTCTTATAAAGAATTGACCGTTGAGGCTCAGGACCTGAAAGTGAAATAAAATAATCTATATCTTCAGGTACATTTTGTCTCTTAACATGCGATAATATTCCGATGTATTTTGCTTTGTCTTTACATTTATATCTCAAGTTATGGGAGAGTTTTCCTGAAAGATTCGGTTCATCAAAATCTGGTATGATAATATACTTATATTTACTCATCCTCAAATTAAGCCATCTTTCAACCAATCTTTCTGTTCCAATAGGTGTTTCAAATCTTAGTTGATGATTTATAAGATAAGAATTATCCAATCTGTCATATACATCGTACCTACAGTCAGAAATTACCTTATCGAATCCCTCGTCTATAATCTTTTTGGATTCCTTTCGTGCTTTTCGAAGTGTATGTACCATCAAAGGCAATGTAACCGCAAATTTTGTTTTGAAAAAAGGAGTCTTAGTATATGGCATATAAATACTTGGAATGTCATAATATTGACATTTGTCCCCAAAATAACGATGTACAAGCTTTATCGCCCTTCCGGTTGAAAGAATATGAACTTCATTGCTTTTCAATAGTTCCGTTATAAGTGGAATGTCCCTTGTAGCATGTCCAAGCCCCCAGTCAAAAATTCCAAAAAGTATTTTCATATACTATTCGAATAATTCTATATCATTTTCAGATTCTTTTTCAGATTGTTTCTTTTTTTTCGTTTTTATTCCCAAATGGTCACATGCCTGCTGCGTGATTTCCCTGCCGCGTTTCGTTCTTCGCAGGAAACCTATCTGTAAAAGGTACGGCTCGACAACATCTTCCAAAGTGTCCCTTTCCTCACCGAGTGTAGCAGCTATCGCCTCTATGCCCGCCGGTCCACCTTCGTAAATATCAACAAGAGCATATAAAACCGACCTGTCAAGTTCATCAAGACCAAGCTTATCTATTCGTTCCATTTTTAAGGAGCTTTCGATAATATTTTTATTAAGCACACCTGTTCCTTTAACCTGAGCGTAATCGCGCACACGTTTTAGCAGTCTGTTCGCAATTCGCGGCGTACCTCGTGAACACGCGGCTATTAATTCGAGCGTACCATCTTCATACTGAAGATCGAGCAGTTTCGCGGACCTGCTGATAATTTGTGTCAAATCATCTACAGTGTAAAAATCCAGGTGATACAACATTCCGAACCTGCTGCGAAGCGGCGAGCTAAGCAATCCGGCTCGTGTTGTCGCGCCTATCAAAGTGAAACGCTTGAGAGGAAAGTTAATAGTTTTGGCGTGCAAGCCGCTATCGACTGTGTAATCGACTTTGAAATCTTCCATCGCGGGGTAGATAAATTCCTCGACCGGCGTACTGAGCCTGTGAATTTCATCTATGAAAAGC
>JAFGPS010000008.1 GCA_016936075.1 Sedimentisphaerales bacterium
CCTCCACATTGGATGATGCATGATTCCGGTCCATACTCGCTTTTAACGGTTATGGCCTTGCCCATGAAATCTATGTCACGGTTACCTTCACCAGTATAAGTACCCGGAGCGACAAGGACTATATCGCCATCATTTGCATCATCAATTGCCGCCTGAATGTTGTTGAAATCCGCAGGGCAATCATAATCTACATAAATGATTCGATCTGCCAGTGTAAAGTTATTGAAAGAAAATGAGATTAGAAAAACAGCCGCCCATTTATATATGTAATCTCGCTCTAACATAATTTCATCCTTTTAAACCTTAAAACGCTTTTATGCTACACGAAACGAATTAATACTCCGCTTCTTATTCTATCGGTCTCTATACTAAAAGTCAATATTTTATGGTGAGAATCAATGTTTTATGGTATTTGGGATTTTTTATTTTTTTTTGTAAATTCTCATTGACGGCTGACTACGTGTGTAGTATATCATGACTACGAGCGTAGTTAATTGATTAGGAGTTTAGTTATGACAAAGCAGCAGAAAGTACTTGGAGAGCTGGAATTGGATGTTTTGAAGGCTATTTGGGAAAATCAGCCTTGTACGGTGCAGGAGGTCGCGAAAATTCTTGGCAAAAAGCGAGGTTGCGCAAGAACGACAATTCTTACTGTAATGCAGAGACTTCATGCGAAGAAATTTCTGAAACGTCAGAAAAGCGATGGTGTGTTTCAATATTCGACAACTGAAGGACGCACTAAGGTAATTTCGAGAATGATAGGGCAGTTTCTTGATAAGGTTCTGGATGGCTCGGCGTTGCCTTTCGTAACATACCTGAGCGATACCAAAGATTTAACAAAGGAACAAGCGGAAACTTTGAAAGCGATTGTGGGAAAACTGGAGCACAAAGAACTGGAGAGATAAAATGAACACTGTAACGGAAATAGTAAATACTTTTGCCGGCCTATGGGCAGGTCAAATGTGGACAATAATCTGGCAAAGTAGTGTATTGGTCGGACTTATTGTGATTGTAACTTTATTATTCAGGCGTCTTTCAGCGGCTGTAAAATTCTGGTTGTGGATGCTTGTGCCGCTCAGACTTCTTGTCATGCCTTTAATAACAATAAGCCTTCCTCTATTGCCTGCAATTGCTCCGCCGCACATAGAGCATGTAGGAACCTCGCCGGCTATAGTTGAACCAGCCGTAGTTGAGTACTCACCAACGATGATGGAAAACTTTTCTATTCCTGATGAGGCTTCTAATTTTACACCAATTCAACCTCGGCCTATAGAAATACAGGAACCGAAAGCAGAACCAGATGTAATTCGCATTAAGCCAAGTCTCTGGTCCTTCATAATGATAGCATGGTTTTTGGGTATATCTTTTTGGACTATGCGTTTATTCTGGTCCTGGCGAAAGATAAGGTGTATTGTAAGTAATGCTATAAAAGTAGAGCAAAAACGTGTATTCGAGCAGGCTTCTAACGCGGCTGTAATTGTCGGATTAAAGAAAATCCCAGAAATCTTAGTGACACGTGAGAATATCTCGCCGTTCCTTTTCGGGATATTGAGGCCTGTACTTATTATTCCTTCAGGATTTGTAAATAATGTCAATGACGAAGGGCTTCTGGCGGTTTTTTCACATGAGTTTGCCCATTTACGAAGAAGAGACACTCTTATAGGATGGATTCTTGCAATTTGCGAAACGTTTTATTTCTTCCATCCTGTTTTACATTTCGCAAAAAGACGAATTTTATTCGAGCGCGAACGTGCCTGCGATGACTGGGTAATAGCTTCAGGCAATTCTCATAAGAAAACTTATGCTAATGCACTTATCGACGCCGCCGGTATATGCAGAAATTTCAGTGCAAGTCTTGGTCCTACAGGAGTAGTAGCGGAATCTTTCGGCGATTTGAAAAAACGTATAATAGCAATAGGCTCGAACTTAAAACCAAAAACACGCCTTTCCAAAACTGCTTTCGTTGTACTGATTCTAATCGGCACAATTTGTGTTCCCGGCTTTGTCCTAACGAACAAAACAATTGCTGCAAGCGAAAAAGCTACACTTGAGACTGTTCGCAAATTAGTCGCGCATAACGAAGCTCTTATAAATCCAATCAAAATGGAATACTCAATTACGTATGAACACGATGAAGGATATATTGAATTTGTTGCTTCTTTGCCAGAAACGGTAAGCAGAAATGAACTTCCTACAGGTACTGAGTATATCTGGGCTCTGGATGGAAAAAAATACTTCAGCAAACGGAGTTATATTTCTGATTCAAATGAATCCGGCAGCGAAATTATATGTGTATTCGATCTCGATAAAGGAATTTCTACTGCGAGTATACAAAGTTTGAATCAGGGTATTATTGATGCTCTTAACTACTCTGATGGTTTCGAAGATATAAGAATAGCGGAACTGGGAATCGGGCCTTTTGTAGGTCAGTATAAGCTTAGTGAAGTTTTAGTTGATGATTATGCAACACTCTACGAAAAAACCGAAATGGTTAACGGCAGGGAAACTTATGTTTTAGATGCCGGCTTGCCTCCACATTCTGAAAAATTTGTACGAATCTGGATTGACAAAGAGCGCGGTATGCCTCTTCGCATCTGGCATTATGATAAGCATCCGGCCTGGAGTGACCAGGAACCTACATTAGAAGTCAATGACATTGAACTTTACCAGTTACCAAATGGAGCATGGATTCCGATTAAAGCCGTAGAAAAAAAGAAATTTTTTAGTTTCTTTAATTATGAACATTTTTCTGTCAATATTGATAGTATTACGACCAAACGCGAAGATATACCCGAATCACTTTTTGAGATAGATTTTCCCGAAGGAACACTATTTGCTAATCTTATTACTGGTTTTATATCAATCAAGGGTAAACCATCAAAGACATATGAGCAAATTGTGGAACAAGATGGCAGCTTTATTGCAGGGACGGTTGTAGATTTAAATGATGTACCTGTCCCGGGAGTAGTTGTACGACCTATAGGGGAACTGACAGAATTAAGCGATGGAGGGACACGTGCACAATTTTTAGATAATAACGAAGTAAATTGTGCAGTAACTGATACAAAAGGTCGTTTCGCTATAGAGCTTGAGCATGACTGGTTATATGATATTGATTTCTATCCGGAAGAATTTGCAGATCAAATTGTTCGCAATACCCCTCTCGGTAAACACGACTTGAAAGTTACACTTGAAAAAGGCGGCACAGTTACCGGAAGAGTTGTTCGTTTTGAAAATGGTAAAAAAGTACCGGTTGCTAATATTGAAGTAACAGCAAAAGGAGGAACACTGGCCAGGTCCAATCGTTTCAAAACAATGACAGATTCACAGGGAAGATTCCAACTCAGAAATCTAAGCATCAAATCACTCACCAGAAATCCGAATGAACAGTTACAGCAGCAACCTCAGACATGGAATATTAGTTGCGGGCCAGAATCGCAAACGGTTGTTTTCGAGGAGGGTAAGAGTACGAAGGAAGTTGAGATAATATTAAGACCTGAATTGAGTAGCGCAATTCCTCTCACAGGCAAATCTCTGCCGAGTTTCGACGGGATTAAACTGGATTACGATATAAATCAGGCCAAGGATAAAAAGGTGCTCGTTTGTTTCTTCGATTTGGAGCAGCGCCCGGCAAGAAACGGGATTTTACAATTGAATAAGAGGATACAGGAACTTGAAGAAAAAGGAGTTAAAGTCATTGCTATACACGTATCTAATATTGAAAAAAACACTCTTGATGCATGGCTTAAAGAAAACAACATTACAATACCAGTAGGAATTGTAGAAGGTGATTCAGAACAGATTCGTTTCAAATGGGCTGTTCAGTCCCTGCCCTGGTTGATTTTAACAGATACCGAACACATTGTTACTGATGAAGGTTTCGACATAGAAACACTTTCAAATATTGAATCAGAAAATGAAATGAAAGAAATAGTTTCAGAAAAATCAGAATCTCAAGAGCATACATCTCAAGCCTGGAATATCTTAAGGCAAGTTGATACTCAAAGCCTGATGGTAGGCCTACCACAACGATTAGGAAAGGCTGTGATGTCAGAAGAACGCCAAACGCCAACGTGGCAGGGGGTGAATAGCGGCGGTAGTATTGAGCTGGATATCAAGGTTGAGGGCGAGAAGACCGGAGAGATTTTCGTTGGTTTTTTCATCAATTCGAGATGGTGGCTCGAGCCTCCGAAACAGGTTCGCGTTTTTCCGGGACCTGGTACTTATAAAGTTGACAGGCTCATTCCCGGCAAATATTACATTGGAGCAATGATTGGCTCTCTACCTGTTCCTGATACGCTGGGAGTGGATAATTTCTGGCCTGAATCTGTTCAGATCGAACCGGGTAAGAGCATCAAGGTAAAATTATTACTTTCAGATAAATTTCAAAGTGCGCCTTTCGTCGGACAAACAGGAGTAGACGTAGGATATGCGGGACAGTATGATATAACCAATCCTGAGCAATTAATTACGTTACAAACGCTTGATGAAAATGGTGATCCCGCTCCGTTTTGTCGTGTGGTTTTCGTTGATCGTATCTCGAGCAATCCATCTCAGGTGAATTTATTCCATGATAGCGGAACAGATGAAAATGGTTATGCTTATTACGATAAATTTTCAGGGCCGTTTACATTCAATGTTCAGCGTTTTGATTTTATACCGGAAAACTTCGTACAGCGCTATCAGTATATGAGGCTTGAGGACCTTCACTATACCAAAGACCAGAAAGTTATAACTTTTAAATGGCCTGCTTTTCCCACAGGTACAGGCAAGGTTAAAGGGCGAATCCATAATCAGCATCAAAAACCTCTCACAGAATATTATCTTACCATCACACACGATATTAAAGGAAGTGCGCAAAGTACCGAAGATAACTATAGTATCGGATATAAAATCCCCATAACTAATCATGAAGGAACATTTGAAGTTGATGATTTACCATCAGGAAAATATACAGTAATGGTACGTGCGTTCGATTATCCAACGTATGTAAGAGATTTTAATATGGGTGAGTTTACTATTACAGATGAACCTGATTCGACTACGGAATTTGTTCTTGAAGTGGAGGCTAAAGAACTTTTATATGGAAAAGCATTCTATCAGGATGGTTCACCTTTAGATAGAGGTACGTGGATGGCATTGTTTGAAGAATATACACCTGAACAAAGACAAATGTATCCCGGACAAAGAGGAAGATATTTTTCTTACAGAATGGATCCAGACGGTTTTTTCAGAGTGACACTTTCCAAAAAAGAACGTGAAGACCTGATTCAGTGTACAGGTGGAAATATCGAAATAAGTGACAGTTCAGGAACAATAGGCCAGATTCATATAGATAAACTCTCTAAAGACCGTGAACAAGCTCCATCTTTATATTTCCCGCGAGGCAAGCCGAAGGATTCATTGATAGGTTTATCTTTGCCTGATTTTAATAATATCAAAACTGATTTTGATTTAAATCAGATAGAAGATAAGAAGGTACTTATTTGCTTTTTTGATATGGAACAGCGACCATCGAGAAATTCCTTATTGCAATTAAACAAGAGGATACAGGACTATAAGAAAAAGGGGATTACAGTTCTTGCCGTTCACACATCAAAGATTGACAACAAAGTAATTGAAGAATGGATGAAAGAAAATGATATTTCTCTGACAGTTGGCATGGTTGAAAGTGAAAATGAGCAAACACTTTATAACTGGGGTATAAAATCTCTACCCTGGTTGATTTTGACCAATACAGAGCACATTGTTACAGCAGAAGGCTTCACTATAGATGAACTAAATAAAAAAATAGAAACGATTTCCGGAAATACAAAATCTCTGCCAACAACGCCTGTTAGCAAAAAATCAACAGAAAGTGACAACAATGAACTTTCAATAGAAACTCGAATCGTGAAATTTCCGCAAGATCAGACATTGGGAATATTATATACACGGGACAAGAATATTAAGGATCAGAAGGAATGGGACAACTGGGAAGAATTGGGACAAGCTCAAGGCGAGATTACAATATCACAGGACAAGGAGTTGAGGCTTGATATATTTGATGGAAACTACAAAAATATTTCGTCTGTAAAATCTCTAAAGTCAAGTGACATACAATTTATATATATAAGTTGCGGCTCTTTAAAAGATTCTGACCTGGAATATTTTAAAGGCCTTACTGACCTTGAATATCTTACAATCTCAAGCGGAAGCAGCAGTAGGATAGCTCCTTTTAACGGAGAAGGTTTGATTAATCTTAAAGGTATGACTTCACTTCGATATCTTAGAATAATGTTTACCAGAATAGATGATGAAAGTTTGAAGCATTTGCAATATCTTACTAATTTAAAGGAATTGGCATTATCTCACACTGATCAGATACACGGTGAGGGATTAGTTTATTTGAAAGATTTGCCTTCACTACGCTCAATTTCGTTGAGCGGAACACAAATAGAAGGCTCAGGATTGAAGCATCTTCAGGATATGAACCAATTGGAGTACCTGAATCTGGATACCACAAAAATAACAAATGAAGACCTTGTTTATCTCAAGGGATTAACCGGATTAAAATCCTTCCCCCTGCCTTCAGGTACCACAGATGCTGACCTGGCTAATCTGAAAGAATTGAAAATGCTCGAACAACTCAATCTTTCCGATACTAAAGTTACTGAAAATGGGTTGATATATCTTAAGAATATGTCGGGTTTGAAAACTTTATACTTATCAGGTCAGCAGTTAACCGAGCAGAGTTCGAAGTATCTTCTGAATATGCCGCAGTTGCAGAACATAACTATCTTGGATGTTGAAGATGGGAGCGGATTAAAACAACTCCGCAATATGCCCTGGTTAAAGAGTATAAGTATAGCGGATATTAAAAATGATGAATGTATGAAAGCTCTTAAAGGATTAACTGCTGTAACACAATTGCAAATTTCCGACTCAGATGTTAGTGACACCGGTCTTGCAAATATAGAAGGATTAACTTCCCTGGAAATCCTTAATATGAAAAATCTGTTAATTACAGATACAGGTATGAAGTACCTCAAAGGGCTTACGTCTTTAAAAGATTTGAATCTTGACGGAACACTGATTACAGATAATGGCCTGGCTAATCTTCAGAATATGGTTTCTCTGGGTTCGCTTTCAATCCGTTATACAAATATAACCGATAAAGGACTGGAATATTTGAAAGGATTGAAATCATTGCATACCCTGTCTTTGAGTGACACAAAAATAACAGATGTCGGCTTTGTTAACCTCAAAGGCTTAAATTCATTATACAGACTGATCCTAAGCAATTTAAATATTACAGGTGATGGAGTAGCGTATTTAAAAGAATTACAATCGCTTCGAGAACTAACTCTGCGGGTTCATCATGTTATTAACGCTGCCGGACTTGAGAATCTAAAAGAAATGACGTCTCTGCATGAATTGAATCTCGGTACTGGCTCTATTAGTAATCAGAACCTTGCTGATTTAAGGAAAGCACTACCGGATTGTGCAATTAATATACAGGAGCCGTTTTCAAATCCCCCTAAACGAAAAATACCTGAACCATCATCGCTTATAAGTAAAACATTGCCGGAACTCAAAAATTTTAACGTTGAATTATCGAAGGATGATATCCATGATAAAAAAATGCTTATATGTTTTTTTGATATGGAGCAGCGGCCATCCAGAAATTGTGTATTACAACTTTCAAAACGAACTGATGATTTGGCTCAGCAGGGAATTTCAGTTATTGCTGTACATGCGTCAAATATTGAGAAAAACACTCTCGATACATGGCTTAAGGAAAACAACATTACAATACCAGTAGGAATTGTAGCAGGTGATTCAGAACAGATACGTTTTTACTGGGCGATTCAATCTCTTCCATGGCTGATTTTAACAGATAATCAACATGTTGTTACTAATGAAGGTTTCGACATAGAAACACTTTCAAACATTGAATCAGAAAATGAAACTCAAGATTTAATTTCGGAAATGCCAGGATCAAAAGAACAGTCCTCTTTGGTCTGGTATATCCTGCGTCAATGGAATGATGCACCTCTTCTTCTTGGTATGCCCCAAAGATTGGGAAAAGTTGTCGAAAATTCACAACAAAGCGACGAAGTATGGACAGGAATTGACAACGGCGGAAGTCTCAAACTCGATATTACTGTAGAAGATGATGTTCAGGGAGATATATTCATTGGGCTTTTTAAGGATGCTAAATGGTCAGTTGAGCCGGTACAAGTTCGCAAATATCCCGGCCAGGGAAAATTTGTTATGGAAAATATTCCCCCGGGTAAGTACCAGGTCGGGGCTATGCTTGGTTCTTTACCTAAACCTATTGCACTTGGTGTTCAACAAAACTGGCCAGAATATTTGGAAATAAAAGCCGGGCAGGAAACTTCAACTAAAGTTCTGGTATCAGTAGATTTTCGGAAAAGGTCATCAGGCTGGTATAACGATGAAGTTTCGAGAGATTTTGTTGGCGACTGGAAAGATATGGACAATGAAAATCTGCTTGAGGGACGCCTAATCGGTCCTAATGGAAAGGAAATTTCCTTCGGTGAAATCATGATTCGTGAATTTAATACAAATCCCAGGAGAGGTATCGCCGCACCTAATAGGGGGACAAACGAGAAAGGCTATTATAAATATGATGGAATGAAATGGCCATATAAAGTTCTCCCAATTTGGAAAGATTTAATGCCTTCTGTGCTTGGTTATCGTTATCAGCAGATTCATTATAATAAAGTATTTGAAGGAAAGCAGACCGTTAATTTTAATTTTGAGGAATTCCCAACAGGAACTGCGAAATTGATTGGAAAAGTATCAGATCAGAATGGCGATCCACTTTCGGAGTTCTTTATAAAAGTAATAACAGAATCAAATTCGCATTCGCAGGAAATATGGAATAATCCAGATGAAAAATATTATCTTGATATCGGTTACCAACAAGCTTTTATCTCAGAAGATGGCAGCTTCGAAATGGATAATTTACCATCAGGTGACTTTACTGTTAGAGTTGTTCCATTCGATATTCAGGCATATCAATTGGAATCAGGAGAAAATGTTGTTTTTGAGTCAGGTAAAACTGCGAATGTTGACCTTAAAGTGACATCAAAAAATATTTTTTATGGTCGTGTGTTATTTCCGGATGGCAGTCCTGCTGTAGTAAAACCTGAACCATGGCTGGGGGCTAAAACGAGGATACTTCTGCCTATGGGCGGTCGAGCCAGGGGTGTTGGCGAGCTTGATAATGAAGGATATTTCTCTGTTCAACTTTCCGATAGCGAAATTGAATCGATGAAATCAGGAACAAACAAGTTTGTTATAAATATACCTTTATCAGAAGAAAATCAAAGTAGCACTGTGGGCAGGTTTTCGATAGATAAATTATCGAAGAATAAAAACAATATTGAGCCAATAGAAATTGAATGGTCGGAATTACCCCGAAAATCGTTATTGAATAGTGCTCTTCCTGCATTTGACGGCATAAATATTGATTTTGATATAAATCAGGCTAAG
Source organism: Sedimentisphaerales bacterium (assembly GCA_016936075.1). GTDB lineage: Bacteria > Planctomycetota > Phycisphaerae > Sedimentisphaerales > Anaerobacaceae > JAFGPS01. The sequence continues at coordinate 9,505 of JAFGPS010000008.1, forward strand.
GATAAGAAAGTGCTTGTTTGTTTTTTCGATTTGGAACAGCGACCGGCAAGAAATAGTATTTTACAGCTTTCAAAACGTGTTTACGATTTGGCTCAGGAAGAAATTTCAGTTATTGCTGTACACGCATCAAAGATTGAAAAAAACACTCTCGATACATGGCTTAAGGAAAACAATATAACTATGCCTGTCGGAATTGTAGAAAGCAACTCCGAACAGATAGGTTTCAATTGGGCGATTCAATCTTTACCATGGCTGATTTTGACTGATACAGAACACATTGTCACCGATGAAGGTTTCAGTATTGACGAGCTTGATGAAAAAATTAATAAATCTTCAGCAGTAAGTACTTCTGGAATTATTAGCCCCTCGTTACTTTTATCAACTGATAATAAGAGTAATCAAACTGTTCGTGGAGTTGTGAAAAATAGAAATGGGCAGGCAATTTCGGGTGCGAAGGTTTACCTGTATCACAAAATCAGCAATTGGGATTTTGAAAACAGGATTGACCAGCAGGTGACATCTTCAAATGATAGCTCGTTCAAATTTGATAGGCCCTTAAAATATAATAATATAAATGAATATCCCAAAGGCAGTGATACGTTCGTATTAATAGCGACTCATCCTGATTATGCTTTAGGCTGGTGTGATATAGTCAAAGAGCAGAAAAAGGAAAGCTATGAGCTTGTTTTGACTGAGCCGCAAACACAAACGATTATAGTGACGGACCACGAAGGTAATCCTCTATCAGGTGCAAAAGTCTGGGCTTATAATATAGGAAATCCGTCTGGGCCGGAGCCGCTTTTCCGCGAGACTCTTGCTTTATATACTAATGTAGGAATTGCAGAAGGTATAACTGAAGAAGACGGCAGGGCGACAGTTACTAATCTGCCGAAAACAAATTGCAGTTTTCACGCAAGCCTCAAAGGTTATGCAACAGGTCTTGCTTTTTCGGGTCAGAGAAGAATAAGACTAAGTAAAGGCGCGACTGTTCGCGGCTCAGTTCTTGATGAAGATGGCAAACCTGTTGAAAATGCATTAGTTAAATTTCATACCAATTGGGGGATGTGGCAGTTCTTTTTGGCTAAAACTGATTCTCAGGGACAGTTCGTTCTGGAAGATATACCTGCCGATGGCTGGGATATGAGTCCGTGGGGTGCAGATGAAAATGCTAATGGAAGTTATATAATTACTGTAGAGCATGATGATTATATTTCATCAGAGAACCAGGATGTCCTGATGCCGGGTGATGTAAAAGAGAATTTCATTATAGATGTCTATCACGGCACATTGATTAAATGCAATGTTGTAGAGGCCGGAACAAACAAACCATTAGCAGGTGTGCGTGTTCAGGGATCAAATGAAAGCGGACGAATTGACGGCCGTTCCGATGCTGACGGTGTATTTACTTTCCGTGTTATACCCGGTAACGTATCACTTTTTTCTAACAGTCCCCCTGAAGGTCTTTATTTTCTTCGAGATAAGAGCTCATCCGGTTCAAGCATTCGATTTGAAGCTCAAGGCGAGGAAATGACTGTAACTCTTGAAACGCCTAAGATAGCCGGAGAACTTACAATTGTTAAGGGCAAAGTTATACTTCCTGATGGTAGTCCAGCGGCAAATGTTAAGCTTTCCACAACTAATTCAGGAATGTATGAATCAGCAAGTTTTAGCGGCGCTGGAGGTGCTTATACCGGTACGAATCCAGATGGTTCATTCGAGCTGAAAGAAGTGCCGGTTGGCATGAAACTTTTCATTTATGGTCATACACGAGATTATAAATATGTCCTATCAGAAATAATTGAGGAACTGGAAAATCCAACCGAACTATCACAACCATTAGTTATGAAAGAAGGACAAGTTGCGGACGTACTATTTACCAATGAGCAGGGTGAGCCTCTGATAAATTTCCCGCTGGGAATTATGCCTAAGATGTGGGGTAACGATGTTTTTCGTGCTGAAGAGCACCATGGGCGAACCGATGCTCAGGGACATCTTAAAATCAACGGTGTAATTCCAGGTATGGAATATTTCATAATGGATTCTCGAGGAAATAGAAGTACTTCAAATTGGCCTGAGCTATATTTTCATGATACTAAAGTTTTGATTCCCGAAGATGGTCAGCCGGTTGAGATACGAACGACTGCACCTGCTGTGGAAATTATGAAAGAGGATATTTCAGGTTTTGTTGAGGATCAAGACGGCAATCCAATCGAAAATGCTTCGGTAAGTTTATTAAATAAAGAATTGGTTTTATTACCGAATCCTATGAAAATAGGAGATCAAACGCACAGGGTAATAACCGACAATTATCTTACCCAAACCCGCAATGATGGTTACTTCAGGCTTGCAGATTTGATTCCGGGAAGAACGGATATTGTTGTCAAAGCAGATAGTTATCAAACAAAATTTCTTAATAATATTTCCACCGACACGAGCGGCCTGAAAGTAGTTTTAGATGATCCTGCAGCATACAAACTATCCGGCAGGGTTGTTGATATCGAAGGAAATCCGATTAAGGATGTGCAGATTACATTAGCCCGGGACATAGACAAGCCTGTCGCGACTACGGTTAAAACCAATAATAATGGTGTATTTGAATTTGATGATGTCTTGGAGCCGATTGCGGAAATAAATACCCAGTTATTGTTTGCACAAAAAGAGGGATTTGCAATCTGGGGGAAATTCATGGACACAACTGGTGGCGAAAGCTATGTAGTTATAACTTTATTACCCGAAGAAACCGTTACCGGCCGGGTAGTTGACGATGCTGGAAATCCCATTTCTGGAGCTAAAGCTACTTTAAGTATGTGCAGAGGGGATGACGGGAGTTTTTCCTTTACCAGATGGCAGAATATTGCGCCTTCAGTTAAAACAGATACCGATGGACAATTCATTTTTCCAGGTCTTCCTACAAAAAGTAGTGTGAGTTTTATCGCGTCTGCCGAAGGTTTCGTCTCAGGCTATTTACGAAGTATCAATATCAATTATGACGGCGGCTATGCAATACGTACCAAAGAAGGAATGACTACGGTAATGGTAACTAAAGATATCAATGAAACAGAAGGAGGTCTTGAATTTGTACTTCATAAGGGTTTAATACTTCGAGGTACAGTGACATATGAGGATACAGGGCAACCGGTAACGGGATTAAGATTAGCTACACAAACGCACGAAGGAAGCAAATTTGCCGAAGAATTGACTGATGAATCAGGTCAGTTTGAAATAAAAGGTGTTGATCCAAGTACTACGAGCCTTTTTGCACTCTTTGATGATGAATTCGACGAAATACCCGAATGGACCGCGGCTGCTGTTACGTTCGATGACCTCAAACCGGACCAGGTAAAAGAAAATATAAAACTTGTTTTCGTTAAGGGATGTATTGTTAGTGGTAAAGTAACCGATTATGAAGGGAATCCTCTGCAAGATATCAAAGTAATATTCCATTCGGCTGCACGTCCACCTACAGGTGGTGCATTTCAGTCTATATCAACTGCTGAAGACGGTACATGGAAGTATCGTTTCCCACCAGGTAAAGTTTATATTTATCTTCAAAACATTATAAATAATGTACCATACACATTAGATGTCAAAGACGGGCAGGAAATTACAGATATTGATTTCGAAATGCCAAGAGAAGTTCCAGGGAGATTTTCTTTTAGATGATAGAATTTTAATATCAGAATCGTTTTACGAAACCTATTCCGAAAGCTGGTTTTTCAGTTTGCGGGACGAAAGGTACTATATCAAAACCTGCGATTTTATGATCCTTGTCGAGACCTGCTACGGTATGACCGACTACCCAGCCTAACGTTGCGCCGAAAACCACATCGCTTCCCCAGTGGTCTCCTGTGTCCATCATTCTGTATCCTACAAGAGAAGCAATGGCATACGCCGGGATACCAATTTTTGGGCCGTAGTATTCATCCAGTACAGAAGCGAGTGTGAACGAACTTGCAGTATGACCGCTCGGCCAGGCGCGATTCTTTCCGTTTGGTGTATCATTGTTTCTGGCAGTTTTTAATCCGGCTGTTGTAAGCCAGGTTATTGTAAGTGCTGTTCTCAATGTCCATGCACGTTCTTTGTTAAAACTGTCCTTGTTTTGCGAACTTAGGAAATACCATATGCTGGCAGCCGCTAAATGAGTTGTTGGACTGCCTATTATATTGAGACTCTCATCTTTCCAGTTGTGCAGTTTATCGTATTTATCAAAATATTCTTTTATTTCATCATCCGTTCCCTGGTTCATTACGATACTTGCTCCTCCGGCAACAAGCAGGGCGGCTATATTATCATTTTTTGTAAAAGTTGCTTTGCTATCATCCCAGAGTCTGTCCGGCCATTTTTTTAAATCTTCTATTGATGAATCAATTATGGAACTCAACGAAGCTTTGGATGACGAGTTTGTATCTTGAGTATGTGATGATTGTTCTTTAGCAAGATTGGAATTCGCAGCACATCCTGAACCCAAAAATATACTTGCGGAAAATATTACTAATAGTATTTGTATTTTCAGACGTATATTCATTGGCTTTCCTGTTTGAATAATCTAATATGAAATAGGTTGTATTGTAAAATCAATCCTCGAAAGGCAAAGACGCGGAATAGTTTGGCGCTTCTTTTGTAATTTGAATATCGTGTGGATGTGATTCATGGATAGAAGCACTGGTTACACGCACAAAGCGACTGTTCTTAATCAGTTCTTCAATATTTCTTGCACCGCAATATCCCATGCCCGCACGTATTCCACCTACGAGTTGATATATATATGAACTGAGTGTTCCATGATATGGTACGCGGCCTTCTACTCCTTCGGGTACGAGTTTGCTTTGTTCGGTTGTACTTTTCTGTCCATAGCGTTCGGCTGAACCTTTGACCATCGCTCCGAGAGAACCCATGCCGCGATATTCCTTGAATTGTCTGCCTTTATAAATTACAAGTTGTCCCGGGCTTTCTTTAAGTCCGGCAAAGAGCGAGCCTATCATCACGCACGAAGCACCGGCGGCGATTGCTTTTGTTATATCGCCTGAATGTTTGATTCCGCCGTCTGCGATGACTGGTATCTTGTGTTTTTGTGCGGCTTTAACGCAATCCATAATAGCGGTTACCTGCGGAACTCCTACACCTGAAATTATTCTTGTTGTGCATATTGCACCAGGACCGATACCGACTTTGATTGCGTCTGCACCTGCTTCGATTAAATCTTCAGCCGCTTGTGCTGTCGCTATATTCCCCGCGATAACATCTATTTCATAATTTGCTTTGATTTTTTTTACTGTATCGATAACGTTCTGTGAATGACCATGTGCAGTATCGACAACGATGATATCGACATCAGCGCTTATGAGTGCTTCGATTCTTTCGTATTCGTGCACACTGACGGCAGCACCGACACGAAGTCTGCCGCGTTTGTCCCTGGCTGAAAGTGGATATTGCTGCACTCGTTCGATGTCTCTCATTGTAATCAGGCCGGCCAATTCGTAATTGTCATTAACAAGAAGAAGTTTTTCGACCTTGTGTTTCTGGAG
>JAFGPS010000113.1 GCA_016936075.1 Sedimentisphaerales bacterium
CATACCCAGACCGTCTTTCATCATCTGGTATGTTTCGCAAATCATCTGCATGTCACCGTATTCGATACCGTTATGAACCATTTTTACAAAATGTCCCGCACCATTCTCGCCAACCCATTCGCAGCATGGTTCGCCGTCGTCTGTTTTTGCGCAAATAGACTGGAAGATTGGTTTTACATGTTCCCATGCCGCTGGTGAACCGCCGGGCATGATTGATGGTCCAAGAAGGGCGCCTTCTTCACCGCCTGATACACCTGTCCCGATATAGAGTTTGCCTTTGCTCTCGACGTATTCTGTGCGGCGAATTGTATCGGGAAAATGCGAGTTGCCGCCGTCGATGATTATATCGCCGTCTTCAAGATGGGGCAGTACCATATCAATAAAAGAATCGACTGCGGCTCCGGCTTTTACCATAAGCATAACTTTGCGAGGAGTTTTCAGATTTGCGACGAACTCTTCGATAGAATGGCAGCCGATGATATTTTTGCCTTTTGCCCTGGCGTTCATAAAATCGTCCACTTTCGAGACGGTACGATTAAAACAAGCTACGGTAAAGCCTTTGCTTTCCATATTAAGAATAAGATTTTCACCCATTACAGCCAAACCTACAAGGCCGATATCTGCTTTAGACATTTTTATTTCTCCTAATGAAATATATCAGTAAAAATAGTACGTATCCCGATATGATACTTCTTTAAGCTTTGAAAGCTTATTATCAAATGCCAATAATATAAAAGTTCAAAGATGAGTAGTCAATGATAATAAAAACCTGGTATAAAAGGCGAAAGTAATTTTTCTGGATTTTGTATTTTAGTAAAAGTGGGTTATACTTTAGTTAGGGTGTATTCAATATTCATAGAATTATGCTATTCTGGAGGGGAAAATGCAAAAGACAATCAGGATAATTGACGAAGCGGCTATTTTCCTTTCGATACTTGCAGGAGTATATTTATCGGTCAGCTTTCTTATTCTCAGCATTTTCACATATTTAAAATCACTTTAGGTTTTTACAATGTAAGGAAAATTACCTGCCGAACCTGCGTCAATGTATTTATTGACCGGATTTTATTGTGTTTGTTAATCTGTCTATAAATAAAATGCTCGCTTTCGGTCTTTTCCATTTTAGGTAAACATTAAGAATTAGTATTATTTGCCTTTCAATATTGCCTCATATATCTTTTGATAACCTTGCCAACTCGTTACTTTGAAATGTGTATTTTATTATAAGACGTTTAAAATGTTAAAAGTGTGCTTTTAATTCGGACGATATAACTTATTATTTAGAAATACTTTATGATAGAATTGATATAAAAAGCATGACAAATCAGGGATTTAGTGTATAATAGTATTGTTAATTTAAGCCGGAACGAAATTAGTTTTGGAGGATAGAGAATATGAAACGTAAAATATTATTTTTAGTTGTTATTGCATGCTTCACAGCATTGAGCTTTGGTCAGAGACGTAACCGAACAACTATACAGAAAATCATACAGTTGACAAAGCCTGCTACTACAGCAGGTAAGGGTTTTCAGGAATTACTTGCAGGTTTGCGCCCGACTGACAGGTTCGCCGGGCAAGCTCTTGAAAAAAATCAAATCGGACAATTAGCATGGGCGGGTTTAGGTAACAGAATAAATCCCGGGATAATTCCGGTTACTCCGAGTCCTTTGGAATCTCCTTTCCCAACACAAATATATGTAGTTGCAAATGATGGAGTATTTTATTATCAGCCAATCAATCACAGTCTGGAACAAATAGCTGAAGGTGATGCTCGGCTAACTCTTGCGAATGCAACTTCAATGCCTGTCTCTGTATCAAGCGCTGGATGTATAATGCTTATAACCTCTTCGGGTACAAGAAATTCTTCGTCGCGCAGAACTGGTACTCCAACAAGCGCCAAAAGTGCAATGCTCCTTGAAGCCGGTCATATTGCCCAGAACATCCAATTGCAAGCGGCTTGCCTGGAAGGGCTCGGCTCGATTACAATTAGTGATTTCGATGAGAGCAATGTTTCCAAAGCCTGCAGCCTGCCAAGAAGTGCGGATGTGTTGTATATGGTTTGCGTTGGCTATGTGACAGAGCCGGTGAATGGAAATTCTTCTAATGCGGCAACAACAAAAAAAGCGGCTATAATCGTACCAAGCGAGAATTTTCAAGATGATGAATTCTGGCAGACAAAGAATATGCTTGAATCGGCCAAAATTCTTGTCACTGTAGTGAGTAATCGAGCCGGACCAATAAGAGGCATAAACGGAACATTATTTGATGTTCCTTTAGCTGCAGATCGAATTCGAGCAGACCAGTTTGACGCGGTAATTGTAATAGGGGGGCCAGGCGCGGCCATGTTCAATAACGATTTAGTTGTACGAGATTTACTCCGGGCCGCTTCACAAGGAGGAAAGATCATAGGAGCAACTTCTTATGGAACAATAGTGCTTGCAAGTGCTGGTATTTTACAGGGAATTAAAATTGCTTGTCCTGTAGAACTAAGCACAGATCTTACCATGATGGGTGCGGTATGTTCTAATGTTCCTGTCGAGGAACATATGAGCGTAATAACATGTGCAGGTCCGCAAGTAGCAAGAACTTTTGCGACTGCATTGGCGAATGGAATTCTTAGCAGATAATATTTTTTAGCATTTCTAATATACATTACAAATCAGTCATATCGCTTCCAGACTTATAATGATTGGTAATTGGTAATCTTCGATCTTTCCCAAAAGCTTTGGTAGTAATTTTAATTCCCGGTGGTGATTGTCTTCGCTTATATTCGTTTCTATCGACCATTCTAATTATACGTAAAACAACGTCTTTTGGTAAACCTGATTGAATAAGCTCCCTTGCGGATTTATCTTCTTCTACGTAGCCCTTTAGGATTTCATCGAGTAAATCATAATCAGGCAGTGAGTCTGTATCCTTCTGATCCATTTTCAATTCTGCGCTTGGCGGCCGTGTTATAACATCTACTGGAATTACTTCGCTGCCGGATATTTTGTTTATATGTTCCGCCAGCTTATAAACGATTGTCTTCGGGACATCTTTTATAACCGCGAATCCACCTGCAGTGTCACCATATAATGTGGAATAACCTACCGCGGTCTCGCTTTTGTTACCTGTTGTTAATACAAGTGAGCCGGTTTTATTACTCAGTGACATCAGGATTGTGCCGCGAATTCTGGCCTGTAGATTTTCATATGCGATACCTTCGCTTTCCCAGTATTGAACAGGTTTTAGTGAATCATCGAATTCCTGCAAAACTGAGTGAATTGGAATTGTCATAAATTCCATTCCGAAATTTTCCGCGAGTTTTCCCGCATCTGATATAGTTTCGGCACTATTGAATTTCGTTGGCATTGTTATGCCGATTACATTTTCTTTACCAAGGGCTGCCACTGCGATAGCTGCTACGACAGAAGAATC
>JAFGPS010000114.1 GCA_016936075.1 Sedimentisphaerales bacterium
ACAGAGCTTCAAAAGCTTGTCGAGGAGCATAAAAGTGAAATCATTAAAGAATGGAAAAGATATTTCGGTATCAGTTGAAAATATTACTCCTTTAGGAATATGGCTGTTTGTTAATGGGAAAGAGTATTTTCTGAACTTTGAAACCTATCCATACTTTAAAGACCAGACGATTAAATCAATACAGAATGTAGAGCTGCTTCATGATTTTCATCTTCATTGGCCGGATTTGGATGTAGATCTGGAAATAGACAATTTTGTAAATCCGGAAAAGTATCCTCTCAAAAGCAAAATTCCTGCAAAGAAATCTTGTAAATAATAAAAGGGCATCTTAAGATTTTATTCTTTTTCTCTGAAGATTTTTGCGCCTAGGGGGTTTAGTCTTTCTTCTATTTTTTCGTAGCCGCGGTCTATGTGGTAGACTCTGTTGATAATCGTTGTTCCTTCTGCGGCCATTCCAGCTAAAACCAGTGCGGCCGAGGCTCTCAAATCCGAAGCCATAACCGGGGCGGCGATTAGTTTTTCTACGCCGGCGACTATTACTATTTGGCCTTCTTTGCGTAAGTCGGCGGCCATACGATTCAATTCTGCAACGTGCATGAATCTGTCGGGGAAGATTTTTTCTATTACGAAGCTGTTTCCCTTTGCCAATGCGAGCAAAGACATGAACTGAGCCTGCAAATCGGTTGGGAAGCCTGGGTACGGCTGGGTTGTAATGTCAGTCGGTTTCATAGGGCCAGTCCTTGAGACGACACAGCCGTTTCCTGAAGGTTCAACATTTACGCCTATCTCTCTTAATTTTTCTACGACCGCCATCAAATCCCCGAGTTGGCAATGTTCGATTGTTAGTTCGCTTTCGGTAATTGCGGCCGCGGCCATGAAAGTTCCGGCTTCGATTCTGTCGGGTATCACTTCGTATTCGACCGGGTGAAGCTCTTTCACGCCGTCAATTATAAGGTGGGGCGAGCCTATGCCGCTTATTTTTGCGCCCATTTTGTTCAGGAAATTCGCCAAATCTGAAACTTCCGGTTCGCATGCGGCTGATTCGATTACTGTTCTACCTTTCGCAAGAACCGCGGCCATGAGTACGTTAGCCGTACCGAGAACGGTTGAGCCGAACGGGCCGCCCATGAAAATTTCTTTTCCGGTAAGGCCGTTTGGTGCTTCGGCGATTATGTAGCCATTTTTCAAATGCACCTTTGCGCCGAGTGCTTCTAAGCCGCGAATGTGAAGATTTACCGGCCTGTCTCCGATAGCGCATCCGCCGGGCATGGAAACTTCGACGCGGTTACAGCGGGCGAGCAATGGTCCGAGAATGCAAATACTCGCACGCATTTTTCGCACGATATCATATTCGCCAACGGGATTATCTATAGTAGTTGCGTCTATGTGCAGGTCCCGATTTTCTTTGCGTTCTATTTTGCAGCCTAACGAAGCGAGAAGTTCCTCGCAAACAGAAATGTCCAGAAGATATGGAACAGACTTTATGACTGATTTGCCTGGTGCCAGCAGAGCCGCGGCCATGATTGGCAGGGCTGCGTTTTTCGAGCCGTTGACTCTCACAGAGCCTGATAATTTAACCGGTCCTTCGATACGAAATATATCCATAATCAATTTTCCTTGAAAATTTTACGTTAATGTAATACAAACTGGCTAAAATTTCAATCTAATGAAACAATAAATATGAATATATTTGAAAATATCTCGGAAATACTTTGCTCAGTTAGTACCGAAGGGCTCTTTGATTACCTTTTTTACCTGACGGGATTCACTTTACTTGCAATCTGGCTACACGATACATCTTTTGGTATGAAAGCGCTGGAAAAATCCCGGCTGCGAAGAAATAACATGCCGGCTTATCTGCCGCTCGTGATGTTTTTTGCAATTTTTCTTGGTATTGATTTGGTAGCAACATCAGCGACATTGCTTTCTGGTAATTTGCAGAATTCGCAAAAGGTTTTGATTGATGAGATAGTAAATATTATCGCGCGTCTGGTTTCGATAGGTGTTATTGTATACATTATTAAAATTTGCTTTGTGCGGGGTATAAAGGGATTTGGGCTGAATATCAAAACAATTCCGAAAGATTTTGCTTTTGCTCTTATATATCTTATTGCAATCTTACCTCTCATGAATTTGCTTTTAGGAGCAATTGTATTTTTGAACGAACTCATATTTTCGCCTGATTATCAGATTCCAACTCATCAAGAGCTGCAAACTCTCGCTGAAAATTCGAATATTACTATTCGGTTTGCAATTGCAGTAGGAACTATCGTTGTTGTGCCGTTTTTTGAGGAAATGCTGTTTCGGGGTCTTCTTCAGACTATGATACGTTCGAACCTTTATTTTTACAAATACGCGGCATGGATAGCGATTTTAATGACATCAGTTTTTTTCGCTATAACTCATGCGAATCCGTCTCACTGGCCGGTTTTATTTGTTCTATCGATGGCGATTGGATATTCCTATGAAAAGAGCGGTTCTTTGTTCAGACCGGTTTTCATGCACATGCTGTTCAATGGTTCTGCGATAATTTTGACGTGGATTCAATAAGCTAATTTTCCTGCTTTTCTGACTTTTTTAAAATTTTTTCAGCTTAATCTCATTGACTAAAGGGTTAAGATGCGATAAATTACCATAAAAATCCCCAGTCGAACCATAGACGGGGTATGTCGAACTATAGAGCGGCGTTGAATGCGTGTGTATAGTCCGTAGGGGGTTAGCAAGGACGCGTGCAGCAAAGCTAAGAAGAGTAATGAAATAAGATGCCAAAACGCAAAGACATTCATAAAATACTGATTATCGGTTCCGGTCCGATTGTAATCGGCCAGGGCTGTGAATTTGACTATTCCGGAACACAAGGTTGTAAGGCTCTAAAGCAGCAGGGTTATAAAGTTGTACTGGTAAATAGCAATCCAGCTACGATTATGACTGATCCTGAAGTAGCGGATAAGACTTACATCGAACCTATCACGCCGGAAATAATCGAAATGATTATCGCAAAAGAGAAGCCTGATTCTCTCCTTCCAACGCTTGGAGGTCAGACTGGTCTTAACGCTGCTGTTGCGCTTGCTGAAAGAGGCATATTGAAAAAATATGGCGTGCGAATGATTGGCGCAGACCTTAAAACAATTAAAAAGGCTGAAGAACGGGACCTGTTCAAACAGACTATTATCGACTGTGGTCTTGAAGTTCCTAAAAGCGGCTACGCTCATTCATGGGAAGAAGCGAAGAAGGTTGTCGAAGAAATAGGTTTTCCGGCGATTATTCGTCCTTCATATACTCTTGGTGGTACAGGAGGTAATGTTGCTTATAATCTTGATGAGTATAAAAAATATATTGACTGGGGATTGAGCCTTAGTCCAAATAAACAGGTGCTTGTAGAAGAATCCGTAATCGGGTGGAAGGAATACGAGCTTGAGGTAATGCGTGACAAGAAAGATAACGTTGTTATCGTTTGCTCGATTGAGAACCTCGATCCGATGGGAATTCATACCGGTGATAGCGTTACAGTCGCTCCAGCTCAAACGCTTACCGATAAAGAATACCAGATAATGCGAGATGCCTCTTTGAAAATTATTCGGGCAATCGGTGTTGAGACCGGCGGTTCAAATATTCAGTTCGCGGTTAATCCGGCGGATGGAAAATTATATGTAATTGAAATGAATCCTCGTGTATCGAGAAGTTCCGCACTTGCGTCAAAGGCGACAGGTTTCCCGATTGCCAAGATTGCATCATTACTCGCGGTTGGTATGACTCTCGATGAGATTCCTAACGATATCACAAAGAAAACACCGGCTTGTTTCGAGCCGACAATTGACTATTGTGTTGTTAAATGGCCGCGATTTACTTTTGAGAAGTTCCCGAAGACAAATCCTAATCTTACCGTGCAGATGAAATCGGTAGGCGAAGCAATGGCTATCGGAAGGACTTTCAAGGAAGCGTTCCAGAAAGCTATCAGGTCACTTGAAATCGACAGGTATTCACTTGATAACAAATATATCGATGCTTCTCTTTCGAAAACGCAGCTAAGAGATAAATTGCGTTTATTCTGCTGGGATAAACTCTGGTATGTTGCAGAAGCAATCAGGAGAGGTTTTTCTACGGAAGAATTATTCGACCTCACAAAAATTGATCCATGGTTCCTCGATAATATTAAAGACATTATCAAGTTCGAAGATAAGATTAAAAAGAAAGCGGCTAAATCCAAGGCTCTATCAAAAGATGAACTGCAAAAAGCCAAGGAATTGGGATTCAGTGACAAGTATCTTGCTAATTTGTTTGGCGTTCCGGAAAATGATTTCCGTTTGAACAGGATTGAGCAGGGTGTCAAAGCCGTATATAAAATGGTTGATACATGCGGTGCCGAATTTGAGGCAACTACGCCGTATTTATATTCTACATATGAAAAAGAATGCGAAGCAAACCCAACTACGAGAAAGAAAATAATTATTCTCGGTGGCGGACCGAACAGAATCGGACAGGGTATTGAGTTTGATTATTGTTGTGTCCATGCGGCTTTTGCACTCAAGGAAATCGGTATCGAATCGATTATGGTCAATTGCAACCCGGAAACTGTCAGTACTGATTATGACACTTCCGACAGGTTGTATTTCGAGCCGCTGACTTTCGAAGACGTGATGTCTATCGTCGAAAAAGAAAAACCGGACGGCGTAATCGTGCAGTTCGGCGGCCAGACTCCTTTGAAACTGGCTGTCCCGCTTGAAAAAGCAGGAGTAAAAATAATCGGTACGTCACCTGATAGTATTGACCTGGCGGAAGACAGGAAACGTTTTAACGCTCTGGTGAAAAAATTGAAGTTCCGTCAGCCTGATAGCGGCACAGCATATAATTACGAGCAAACTCTTAAAATTGCGAACAAGCTTGGCTATCCGTTGCTTGTGCGTCCATCATTTGTTCTTGGCGGCAGGGCGATGCGAGTTGTTTATGACGAGCTTGAGTTGAAAAACTGCTTCGCTGAGGCGATGGAAGTCTCCGGCGAACATCCTATTTTGATTGACCAGTTTCTTGGCGAGGCAACTGAAATGGATGTCGATGCAATCTGTGATGGGAAGCATGTCGTTATCGGCGGTTTGATGGAACATATCGAAGAAGCCGGAGTACATTCTGGTGATAGTGCCTGTTCATTGCCTCCTGTGACTATAAGTAAAAAAGTTCTCAAACAGGTTATTGAACAAACGAAGAAATTAGCGATGGAACTTAAGGTAAGAGGACTTATAAATATTCAGTTCGCCATCAAGAATGACGAGGTTTTCATACTTGAGGTAAATCCGCGAGCGTCACGAACTATTCCGTTCGTAAGCAAGTCAATCGGTGTACCTCTTGCTAAACTCGCCGCTAAGATAATGGCAGGCATGACACTCGAAGAACTGAACTTCACGAAAGAAGTTGAAATAAGTCACTACTGCGTGAAAGAAGCGGTATTCCCATTCCTGAAGTTTCCGGGAATTGATACGATTCTTGGCCCTGAAATGCTTTCAACCGGTGAAGTGATGGGGATTTCAGATGATTTCGGAAGAGCTTATGCGAAATCTCAAATCGCGACTTCTAATACATTACCTGAATCTGGTAAAGTATTCTTCAGTATTAAGGATAGCGATAAGCCGCGAGCAGTCGAAGTTGCAAAAAGTTTATATGGGATGGGTTTCAAGATTATGGCGACAAAAGGGACCTGCATCGAGTTTATTAAAAATAATATTCCTTCGGAATTCGTCCTGAAGGTCTATGAAGGCAGACCAAATATTGTTGATAATATAATAAATAAAGACATTGATCTTATTATAAATACCGCGATAGGTAAACAATCCATCCTGGATTCATTCTCTATTAGAAGAAGTGCCCTGGATAGACAAGTTCCTTATGTTACAACTATTCGCGGAGCGGTTGCTGTAGCAAAAGCCATCGAAGCAGTCAAGGGACATAAATTAAAGGTTAAGCCGATACAGGCATATTATAAAAAAGGAAATAAAAAGTGAAAGCTATATTACTGCTCGAAGACGGGACGGTTTTTGAAGGCAAATCTTTTGGCGCGAAAGGATACAAGTGCGGCGAAGTTGTCTTTAATACAAGCATGGCAGGGTACCAGGAAATCCTGACGGACCCATCGTATCATGAGCAGATTATCACAATGGCATATCCGCTTATCGGAAATTACGGCACAAACAAACAAGACTGGGAATCGAAAAAGAATTTTGTTTCAGGCTTTATAGTAAAAGAAAACTGCAATTATCCGAGCAACTGGCGCAACCAGCAGTCTTTGTCGGACTATCTTAAAGAAAACAATATCGTTGGACTCGAAGGAATCGATACCCGCGCTCTCGTGAAGCATATCCGTACACTTGGCGCGATGCGCGGCATAATTTCATCCGATGAATTTAATATTAAAACTCTCAAACAAAAATTAGATGAATATCCTGGTCTTGTAGGAAGAGATATTGTAAAAAATGTCACATCAAAAAAACCGTACAAATGGGACAAAGGCGTAATAGATGTTTTGGAAAATAAGGAACTGAAACCTGAGAAGAAGTACAAGGTAGTCGCTTTGGATTTTGGTATCAAACAAAATATTCTTCGACTTCTCCGCTCACATGGTTGTGAAGTTCTGGTAGTACCGGCTAAAACTTCAGCCGCTGATATACTTGCGAAAAAGCCTGATGGAGTTTTTCTGAGCAACGGACCGGGAGACCCGGCTCCAGTTGATTATGCAGTTGATAACGTTCGCAAACTTCTTGGTAAAGTCCCGATTTTCGGAATATGTTTAGGTCATCAAATTCTTTCACTTGCGCTTGGCGCAAAAACTTATAAACTCAAGTTCGGCCATCGCGGTGCGAATCACCCTGTAATGAACCTGCGAACAGGTCAAATCGAAATAACAAGCCAGAATCACGGTTTCTGCGTAGATATGGACTCACTGGCCCACAAGGATGTAGAACTGACACACCTGAATCTTAACGACAAAACAAATGAAGGTCTTTTCAGCAAGAAGTTGAAAGCCTTTTCGGTCCAGTACCATCCCGAAGCATCCCCCGGCCCACACGATTCAAATTATCTCTTCAATGACTTCATCAAATTGATGAAAAAGGCATAATTAGCCCTTTTTTATCGCTGAATTGAATTCGTCGGAAAAAGTAATTTGGTATTTTAAACTAATCTCTTTGCTTTGTTCTGGGGTAATAATGATAATTAAAAGCTCCGAGATAAGAATAAGTTGAAATATGCGGTCTTTTCTGTTATATTCCTGTAAGTATAGATAGTTTATCTATCTTAATATTATTTATTACTTCAGGATATTATTAGGTTTTTGGAGGTAAAAAATGCAATTCGCAAAGAATCAAAACGATAATGTATGTTTAAACAAGGGTGGTTGTAATAATTACTGGTGGATGCAGCTTATATTACCAATCGCAGGTATGCTGTTTCTTGCCGGATTAATTTCTTCCAATTTGCTCTCTGCAACCGCTGTTGCAGATGCAAACGAAGCAAAGCCGAAAAGTATTATAGCCGAAGGTGCTCAGCCGAAGCTTGTTTCAAGAGATTACAGCTTTACAGAAGGTCCGGCTGTCGATAAGGATGGAAATATCTATTTTACCGACCAGCCTAATGATAAAATACTTAAATGGTCAGTTGAAGATGGCTCAATAAGCGTTTTTCTCGACAAAGCCGGCAGAGCCAATGGTATGTTCTTCGATAAAGAAGGAAATCTTTACGCTTGTGCGGATGAGAAAAACGAGTTATGGAAAATAGATAAAGACGGCAAAGTCACTGTTCTGGTCAAAGATTTCGAAGGTAAGCTTCTGAACGGCCCGAATGATTTATGGATTTCGCCGCTAACCGGAGCGATTTATTTTACCGACCCGATGTTTGCCAGGAATTACTGGACAAGAAGCAGACAGGTACAACAGGAAGCGGGGCAGCAGGTTTATTATATAAGTCCTGACAGAAAAACTGTAAAACGTCTTACTGATGATATGAGACAGCCGAACGGAATCGTTGGTACACCTGACGGCAAAACACTTTATGTCGCAGATATGGGAGCAAATCAGACCTATAAATATACAATTAATGAAGACGGCTCAATTTCTGACAAGACTCCATTTTGCAGGATGGGTTCCGACGGAATGACAATTGATGAACAGGGCAATATTTACCTGACTGGAAATGGCGGCGTGACAGTTTTTAATTCCAAAGGTGAGCAAATTGAAAAAATAACTCCAACAAGAGGTTGGCATGCAAATGTATGTTTTGGTGGAAAAGATAGAAAGACATTGTTTATTACAGCCGGTAATTCAGTATTTACACTTGAGATGAATGTCAAAGGTGTACAATAAATATCTGAAACTTAGCGAATAATTTAAAAGATAAAAGGCCTGTACTGATTAATACGGTACAGGCCTTTTTTAGTATGTATTTGAAATGTTTTTATTTTATTCTTTCTCAGCATCATGTCTGACTGGTCTGTGAAATCTACCCATTACTATTAAAACGAAAATCGCTATAAATGTTGTAAAAATTGCCAGTTTGTATAATCCGGCTCCGCATGCCATTCCAATGCTTGAAACCAGCCATATGGTCGCGGCTGTAGTCAAACCATGTATTCCGCCTCTGTCCTGAATAATTGCTCCTGCACCGATGAATCCTACTCCAGTGACTATTTGAGCGGCAATTCTCGTGAAAGAATCGTTTGACCCTGTAGCCATTTGTTTCGATATTATTGTAAATACCGCCGCTCCAATACAGATTAAAATGTTCGTTCGCAGGCCGGCTGGCTTATGATGAAATTCTCTTTCTAAGCCGATAATTGCTCCAAGAATAGCTGCTGATAAGACACGAAGAAATTCAGTCCAGAACATTTTTACCTTTCTATCAGGGTTTCATCAACTTTCATACCGAAATGTCTTCCGGCTTTTTCGATATGGACAAGGACTGTGTCGCCCGGTTTTAAGGAAGTTACCGAGGTAGCTTTTCCTTCCGGGCTGACTAATCGAATTGTCTCGGCGTTTTGTAAAACAAGGCTGACGGGATGATTTTCAGCTTGCGCTTCGATGAGCATCATAGGTCTTTTTTCGATTTTGTTTCTTCCAAGATAAGCGGTTTGACTTTTGCCGTGAAAATCAACAACCATAACTTCATCGCCTGATTTCAGATCGGCTAAATATTTAGTTTTGTTTCCGGGAGATAAAGTATAAGCGTGAACCGCTCCGGCATTTACGCGAAATGGTCTCGAAGCGACATAGGGATTATCAATAGATTCGGAATGAACCAAAAAGAAGCCTGAAGCGGTATTTCCCACAAGCATTCCTTCGCCCGGCACCATTTGAGTGCATGTATCCAGACAAGCTCTGTCACCCATACCTAACTGCTTCGTATTTGTGATTGTCGCGGGAATAAGCGCGATTTTTTCGCTGATACCCTGAATAATGTCAGCACATTTTTTTATTTCATTTATATCTTTGGTTTTTAAGACTACGCCGTCAACGCCTTTTTCGAGAATCTCAACCATTAGTTTAGCCTGTTCGCTGTTTTCAACCTGAACCATGATATTTTTGCCTCTTCGAGCAAGCAGATTCTCGATTGGGATAATGGTCCAGTCCAGCATGTTCAGGACAATAAGTTTATTTCCAGGAACAGAAGCGGCTTTATCTTCATCTTCTTTATTTGCAATATCAATGAATTCCACATCAATGCCGGGTTTAATGTCACCGTTTTTTTCGACTGTCTTGATTTTTCCGAATTGCCTGACTGTACTGCTTTCATCATCGGGCAAGACAACCGCTTCGGCGCCGCTCTCAAGAGCCATTATTGCAAGTTCTTTTTTATATGGTATAACATTAACCCAGAATTTCTTCATTATTTTTTATTCCTTAAGCATTTGTAATGCATCTTCGACGGAAGCGTTATTATGGACTATTTTGCATAACGCCTGAATCATTTTCGTTGGATTTTCATGCTGGAAGGCATTCCTTCCGATTGATAAACCCGCTGCACCGGCGGCAAGGGCACCTTCGACCATTCTGAAAATGTCTTCATCGCTTTCCATCTTTTCGCCGCCTGCGATTACTACCGGGACAGGGCAGCCGTCTACAACTTCCTTAAAACTATCGACGCTTCCGGTATAAACTACTTTTACGATATCAGCGCCCAATTCAGCACCTACTCTTGCCGCGTGCTTGACGTATTTAACATCATATTCATCTTCAATTTTAGAACCTCGCGCGTACATCATTGCTACAAGAGGTATTTGCCACTCGAAACAGCGTTCGCTTATATAACCCAATTGCCGAAGCATTTCCTTATCGGTTCCTGCACCAAGGTTTATATGAATACTTACCGCATCTGCTCCGAGTTTTATTGATTCTTCAACAGTGCAGACTAATTCTTTGGCGTTTGGGTCTGGGCTAAGTGATGTTCCGCCGGAAAGATGGACAATCAAGCCAACGTCTCCACCTGTACCTCTGTGTCCAGCTCTAACTATACCCTTGTGCATTAATATAGCATTAGCACCGCCTGAAACTACATTGCTTACTGCGGTTCGCATGTCAGCCAGGCCTTCTATCGGACCTACAGTTACTCCGTGATCCATCGGGACTATCACTGTCCTTCGTGAATTACGATTTATTATTCTTTCAAGTCTTATTTTCTTACCTATCATGTTATTTTCTCCAAAAGGATTTTTATTAGGAATGTACCCAAAATCCATAAAAAGGCAAGAAAAAAAGTATAGGATTTGAATGTAAATAATAGTATGTGTACGTTCAGTATCAGTATTTTTCTTTAGTTTATGTTTACTTGACAAGTAAGAGCAGGGGGTATTATCGGGTGTTTTGCGTAATATAAATTTGATACTTAACTCATATTTATCCATCGATATACCAAAATTTACATAAGTTGTTTTAAAAAAAAACCGAAAAACATATAAAGACTTTATGTGTCTTATTTCTGTGATACGCAAGGTCCGTTAATTAAGAATATGGAAGGCTCAATTAAATGCTTTTTAATATATTAAATTATTTGTATCTGAGTATATGGGCGATATTGTTAATGCACTGTTTACAAAGCAGCAGGCTTTATCCGATTTTGGGTAGCGGATTGGGTACAAAGGCTTTCTGGCTGTTTACATTTGTTTTTTTTAATCCAATCCTGAGTCTTTTATATATACTCTGTGCAGTGGGCCCGATAGCTCATAATTGGAAAAAGAATCGATTTGCATCAGGCAATAAATTAGAAAACGCTGAAAAAGTACCAATGAGAAATAAGTATATTCTGGCAGTTGTATATTCTGTCATTTGTATAAATTTAATATTATTTGAAATACAAAGAACCGCCGCTGAAATACAACCCGTTACGGCATTGAATAAAGCCGAAGGAACTGATGTAGTAAAAAAGACTCATTTGAAATCAGGTATGAATATTGGCTTTATTGATGCAAAGAACAAAATCCAAACAATCAGCTCAAACCCATCAAAAGATGAAGATAAAGTGAGTTTCAGCCGTATTGTTCTTATTTGTAAAAGCGAGCGGTATTTTCTCGAACAAATATCACAAAATATCCAGAACTCATTATTCAAGCTTCCGTATGTGGAAACAGTTACTTGTTATATGAATAACGCATTACCTGATCCTAATACGGAAAAAGCTGACATCTTTATTAGCCTGAAAATATCAGAGTTAAAAGAAGATAAATTCCTTCTAACTCGTGAAATGAATGTCAAAATAAACTGTGCCGCATCAAACTCAATTTCTGAGGCACTTTCTGAGTCCAGCAGGAATGTGGCTACCGATTCAATAGATTCATTTACAATTAAAAGTCAATTACATCATACCAGTAAAACAATAAGTATAGAATGTCCCGGAACAGAATATGAGCATGAAGTTGAAAATATTTCCAATGTACTAACAGACGCATTCAAGACGCAATTCAAGAATTTACTGGAAAATCGCGAAGAGTCTTCCGAAGTGTTATATGGTACATATACAGGGCAGTCTTTATAGAGTAAAACATGACAATCGAATTTCTAAGTACTTGAATTCGAGGTATTCACCATCTTATCAAGACCATTAAGGCATTTCTGAGACCATGTTTCCAACGTATCTCGTACCTGTTCCAGTTCTTCAGGTGACATAAAAGACATTTGCGTAATCATCTGCTCTCTTTTTTCGACATTAGGTTCATTCAGTTCCCAGTAATGTACAATGCCGAGATGAACTTTTCCGACTTCGTTTGATTCATCATTCAGCAGGGCGACGATGGAATCAGAGTGGTTTGTTTCTACAATGACTTCTTCTTCGACCTCGCGTTTGACTGCACTGAGATAAGTTTCGTAATAGTCAACATTGAATAAAGGCATGTTATCGACAGGATTAATATGCCCGCCTATACCGATGGAGCGTTTTGCGACAAGGCGTTTTTCACCTGCTTTCTTGCCGCGGACATAGCTCAAGCATTTGCCGTTATGAGTCATAATTACATATGGAATGAGCTGTTTAAAGGAAGGATCATTTTCCGCTTCCGAGCGCGGCATAAAACGCGGCACACCAGGTACGAAAATCTCTTTGAGATAACGTTCTACGTCGAATGCCAGACCTTCGAACATTCCGATTTTTTCAATAACTTTGCGTTCTACTACAAGTACCTGCTCCTGTGGTGCCATAATAATCCTGTTCTGTAAAATTTTTCCATTGTATTGTTTTTAGGGGCCAGTCGTAATGCCCAGGATGAACGCATTATGGTAATAAAGCGGGGAAAATGCAAGGAAAAATAGTAATCAAAATAAATTACATGTAACACGGATTAATCGTTAATGTAGGGAAATCTTTGTAGTTGATTTTATCAATTGGTATAAGAAATTCTGTTCTGAGATTCTTATAATAACCTTTGTTTTCATTTTGAATTGATTGCCGCATTCTACCTCTAACTACATAGCCTTTCTTATTTATCCATGTAAAAAGCTCAGTTAATACTGATGTCGGATCATTGAATCCTTCAGGTTTTACAGCGACCGCGACTTTCATTGCGGGGATTTGCTTAATATCAGTCATATTTCCGAGCGTGCCGGATTGATTAATTGCGATGTCTTCAACAGGAATTTGTATCTCAATAATTTGATGGCTGCATGTCTCGGTTACCGGGCTGTTGAGGAAGCATGTAGATACATTTCCGTATGTTTGAATACCTTTTTCCTCTGCCAGAGCATATAATTCGTTAATAGCTTTTCCGATTTTAAAATGACTGCCTCTGTATATGGTATAAAGAACCGTTTGTTGGGGAATTTCTCGGATTGATATATCAGTAGAATTTTTATTTTGTCCTTTGCATAAACAAAGACCTGATATAAATATAATCTCGCTCAAAATAAGTATAGATAACACTATGAGAATCACATTTTTTTTCATATCAAACATCCTTATAAGCCATGATTGAAAGCTTATTTATTTATTCATTTCCTCCGGCTTTTTTACAATATATATGTTACAGTTTTATTACCGCTTTCTTACTATTTTGTTATTTTTACAAAAAAACTTTATTTTTCAGGATTATCTCTCAGTTTGAAGGCCGCACCATAGAATTTTCTGTATCCTATAATATAAGACGTTAAAATGAACAAATAGTTACAAGAAAAAAAATATTTTTGAAATATTTTTTATTTATCTTGATTTTAACGAGATAAAGCTTGAAAAAGGATTATGGTATCAGGACGAAATATATAATCTGTTTAATAAAGAGTGCAACGTAACCGATATTGTTAATATGGATAAAGAAGCATTTACTATGGTAGCATCTGAAAATATTACTCCGGAAGAATTCACAGATGAAAAACAGGAATTTTCACAGGAAAACAGTTCTAAATTTAAAAAATGCCCTTTCTGTGCCGAGTTAATCCAGCCGGAAGCCATAAAATGCAGGTATTGCGGCGAATTTCTTGACGATTCTGGACGGTCAAGTTTTAAACCCGCGTCAAAAAAATGGTATTATTCGACACCAAGTGTGATAATAGCATTGATATGTTTTGGCGCGATGGTGATTCCATTTGTGTGGAAAAATTCTTATTATAAAACCTCAACTAAAGTAATTCTCTCAATTATTGCTTTGGCTTATACGGTTTATTGCGTATATCTGATTATCTCCGTTTATCTGGGAGTATTTAAGCAGATTGAAGAAATGGGGCTTTAGAAACTATATACTAAGGTTTCAAAAACAAAAAAAACTCATACCTTATCTTCCCTATTAATTTTTAGTTTTTCTCGTTTAAGTCAATTGCGAAGGAGAAGTCGTTATATCTCAAATTACCCATTACGGCGAAAGATACTCCACCAATTAATGTCTCACTTGCTTAGAAATCGCTCATAAAAAAAAGAAGAATTAAATATACATAAGTATTTGGCACTCTCAGTATATTTAATTCTTCCTGTAATACTTAATTTCTAAATTGCTACAAAATCTTAGTTTGCTGGTGCCTGTTCATCAGTTTTTGCAACTTCATAACCGAGCAATTCAACCATCTTTTCGCCGTAACGTGTTCCTAATAATCTGTAACCGGCTGAATTAAAATGCAAACGTTCTGCGCTTGTACAACCAGCAGACGAAATTACATATGCGGTTGGAACTGTTTCAGGTAATTTTGCGAGAATGTTGTTGAAACCTGCACATTGACCTCGCTGGTCGGCATTGACAACTTCACCTGCGAGCAGGGGGACATCTTCTGCTTTAAGATTCAAATCCGCCAACATATTATCGTAAATGCCTTTAACTTTATTCGGCCATTCATTGTCACCAGTGTTTGATTCGCCCTGATGGAGAAGGATACCTTTAATGACTCCACCTTCTGCCTGTGCCTGTTTTCCAAGGTCAATAAGATACTGATATGGATTGTTATCGTAGTTTTTGACTATGTTTTTCAGCCATCCCGCGGCGGAAGAAATATACGATTCAGAACCTTCTTTTTCGAAACATTCGATTTTGCAGCCTGCTACGGAGACATTAATTACGCCGACCTTGATATTTTCAGGAAGATTCGCTGCAAGAGTTCTGCCGAAATAATCAGCCGGACAAAGACCTGAATCGGCTCTGCATAACGGCGGAACCGCATCGTACCAGTTGCCTTTTACTCTGTCCATACCTGGCATATCAACCGCAGCCATCATCTGGAACCGGCTGTCAACTGTCATATCCTGCTCCTGAATAGTCCTGGGAAAACCTTCCATATTCGACTGACCGAAGCAAAGGAACACATAAAATTGCTCTTTATTCGAGTCTGCTCCCATTTTTGTTGAATCACAACCAACCAACAAAATCGCTATAAAACACCCTAAAGTTAAAACTAATCCTCGTTTCATTTGCACAATCCTTAAAACAACA